>CAMVAJ010000126.1 GCA_947165425.1 uncultured Clostridia bacterium | reverse complement strand
GATCTTCTCGCCGTTCTGGTAGACGGCCATGCCGTGGCGCATGACGCCCCGGTCCATCAGAGCGATGGGACGGACCCGCTTGGGCAGGATCTCCAGATCCGCGGCGGTGCCCCGCTTTTCACGGAAGGCGGTCTGGGCGGCAGCCTGCTTTTCCAGCGCGGCGCGGCCGATGAAGTCGCCCTTGGCCTCGTCGAAGGAGACCGCGAACCGGGCCAGAGCCAGGGCAAAGATGGGCATTTCCGCGCCGTCCTCGTCCACACCCATCTCGTCGCCGTAGAGGGGCAGCATGGCTTCCATGCGGAGGGTGTCCCGGGCGCCCAGGCCGGCGGGCTTGGCGCCCAGCTCAATCAGCCGGTTCCAGGCCCATTCCGCGTCCTCGTTCTTCAGGAAGATCTCATAGCCGATGGGCTCGCCGGTGTAGCCGGTGCGGGCCACCCAGACCTTGTGGCCTTCCATATCCAGGATAGACAGGTTGTTGCGGGCGGGCTTGGTGACCTCCTCGACGCCCGCCAGCTTGGCCAGCATCTTGCCGCTCTCGGGGCCCTGGACCGCGATGGAGATGGTCTCGCCGGTGATGTTGCGGATCCGGCAGTCGTAGTTCTTCACGATGGGCTCGAACCAGGCCAGGTCCTTGTCGGTGTTGGAGGCGTTGACCACCAGCAGGTAGCGGTCTTCTTCAAACTGATAGAGATAGGCGTCGTCCACGGCGCAGCCCTTTTCGTTGGGGATGATGCAGTACTGGGCCTTGTTCAGGGTCAGGGCCGCCGCGTTGCTGGTCAGCACGTGCTGCAGGAACTTGAGCCGGTCCGGGCCCTCGATGATCAGTCTGCCCATGTGGGAGACGTCAAAGATGCCGCAGAACTGACGGGTGTACAGATGCTCGGCCACGATGCCGGTGGGATACTGGATGGGCATTTCCCAGCCGCCGAAGTCCACCATGGTGGCGCCGGCCGCCACGTGGGCGTTGTACAGCGGGGTGCGTTTGAGTTCACTCATGGAATTAACCTCCTGTGTGTGTGAATTGTGTAATTACTTTTCTTCGTTGGCGTAGGGCTCCAGGAAGGCGTGGAAGTGACGCATGGGCAGGGTGCGGCCCTTGACGATCCGCATGTTGGGGATGGACTCCCGGTCCTCATAGAGGGCCTTCACAGCGGCGATGACGTAGTCCAGGTGCTCCTGGCTCAGCTGGCTGCGGTTCACCGCGAAGCGGACCACGTTGCACAGCTCCTCCTGCTGCTCGGGGGTCTTCAGGTCGTACTCCATGGAGTAGTCGCCCAGCTCAGAGGTACGGATGCCGTAGCGGCGGATCAGCTCGATGGAGAAGCCCTGGCCGGCAAAGGTCTCGTGGCCCCGCTTGCCGTCGAAGAACTCGGTCATGTTGATGTACACGCCGTGGCCGCCGGCGGGCAGGATGACGCCCTTGACGCCGGCCTTGTAGAAGCCCTGGGCCAGGTACTCGCACTGCTGCACACGGGCCTCCTGGTAGTTGAAGTTGCACTCCTCATAGAGGCCGGCAGCCAGCGCCATGATGTCGCGGCCGGACATGCCGCCGTAGGAGTCGTTGCCGTAGCAGGAGATCTGCTTGACCTTCAGCAGAACGCCGACGTCGGTCTTGACGGTGCCGTCGGGGTTGAAGTCGGAGAACTTTCTCCAGAAGCGGCCCTTGTCGCGGAAGGCCAGCATGCCGCCCATGTTGGCGTGGCCGTTCTTCTTGGCGGACATGGTGAAGCCGTCGCAGTAGGAGAACATCTCGGTGGCGATCTCGGCGATGGACTTGTCGGCGTAGCCCTCCTCGTTGACCTTGATGAAGTAGCAGTTCTCCGCCCAGCGGGCCACGTCGAACATGAAGGGGATGTCGTACTTCTCGGCGATCTTGGCGGTCTCCCGGATGGACTTCATGGAGACGGCCTGGCCGCAGACGGTGTTGTTGGTGATGGTGGTGTAGATCAGGGGGACGTTTTCGGGACCCACGGTCTCGATGAGCTCCACCAGCTTCTTCACGTCCATGTCGCCCTTGAAGGGGTTTTTCTCGTACTTGCCGCCTTCGGGGACTTCGTAGAGCAGCTCCTTGTTGTAGAGGTTGCGGGGGATGGAGCCCATCTGCTTGATGTTGCCCTCGGTGGTGTCGAAGTGGCCGTTGGAGGGAATGGTGAAGACCTTGCCGGGATGACGGGCGCTCATGATCTTTTTGACGATCTCGAACAGCACGGACTCCGCCGCGCGGCCCTGCTGGATCAGGAAGGTGTTGGGGCGCTCCAGCTGAGCGGCGCCGCCGTTGAAGAAGCCGCCCTCATACTCGCAGAGATAGAGCTCGTTCATCAGCTTCTCGATGTCCTGGCAGTCGGTGCGGATCAGGTCGATGGACTTCTTCCAGTTCTTCTCGCCGCCCCGCTCAAACACGTCGCGGAAGGCGTCCAGCAGGACGTAGTAGCCCTTGTTCCGGCCGTAGGACTCGTCGCCCAGGAACATGGTGGACCACTGGACGTCGGTCATGGCGGTGGTGCCGGAGTCGGAGAGCATATCCACGGTCAGCAT
>CAMVAJ010000125.1 GCA_947165425.1 uncultured Clostridia bacterium | reverse complement strand
GCCGAACTTTTTGGCGAACTCCCAGTCGCGCTGGTCGTGGGCGGGCACGGCCATGATCGCGCCGGTGCCGTAGCCCATCATGACATAGTCGGAGAGGTAGATCGGGACGGTCTTGCCCGTCAGCGGGTTGACGGCGGCGAGACCCTCGAGCTTCAGGCCGGTCTTGTCCTTGACCAGCTGGGTGCGCTCGAACTCGGTCTTCTTCGCGCACTCCGCCCGGTAGGCGGCCACCGCGTCCATGTTGGCGATGCGGTCCGCGTATTTATCGATCAGCGGGTGCTCCGGGGCCATGACCATGAAGGTCACGCCGAAGAGGGTGTCCGGCCGGGTGGTGTAGATCTCAATCTCCTCGTCCAGCCCCGCGAAGGGGAAGCGGACGAAGGCGCCCGTGGACTTGCCGATCCAGTTGATCTGCTGCTGGGCGATGTTCTCTGGGTAGTCGACGGTCTTGAGGCCCTCCAGCAGGCGGTCGGCGTAGCGCGTGATGCGCAGATACCACACGTCCTTGGGGAGCTGCACCACGTCGCCGTGGCAGACGTCGCACTTGCCGCCCTGACTGTCCTCGTTGGAGAGGACGACCTTGCAGGAGGGGCAGTAGTTGACCAGCGTCTTGTCGCGGAAGACGAGGCCGTGCTCGAACATCTTCAGGAAGATCCACTGGGTCCACTTGAAGTAGTCCGGGTCGGTGGTGTCCACCTCGCGGCTGTAGTCGAAGGAGAAGCCGAGCATCTGCAGCTGGCTGCGGAAGTGGTCGATGTTCGTCTTCGTGACGCGGGCCGGGTGGACGTGGTTCTTGATCGCGTAGTTCTCCGTCGGCAGGCCGAAGGCGTCCCAGCCGATGGGGAAGAGGACGTTGTAGCCCTGCATGCGGCGCTTGCGGCTGATGATGTCCATGGCCGTGTTCGACCGGGGATGGCCGACGTGCAGGCCCGCGCCGGAGGGGTAGGGGAACTCGATCAGCCCGTAGAACTTGGGCTTCTCGTGGCTGGCCTCCGCCTCGAAGGCGTGGGTCTCGGCCCAGATTTTCTGCCATTTCGGCTCGATGGCTTTCGGGTCATAAGCGGGGATCGGGGTTTGCATGGCGGGTGTCTCCTCCTGTCACATTTCTTCCGGGTGGTTTTCGGTTCGGCGGCAGGGCGCCTTTTTCTGAAAAAGCCGCCCCATCCTTGCCCTACAGCGATGCAAAGACGAAACGGCGCAAATCACGCATCTCGCGGTACCACTCTGCTTCCCCTCCCCGGCGGCTGCGGCCGGCCCGGAAAAGGGCTCTCTTCCGCGCTGTATCGGGCGCGTCCCGCCGGTCTCTCTCCGGCGCCTCCCGGGCGAGCGGCCGCCGGTATCCCCCGCCGCCTCGCACCCACCGGCGGCTCTCTGCGTTCAGGGACGGTCCAGGGCGTTCCCGTTCATCGGTGTGCGGGAGAAAGTATACCATTTTTTCTTACCAATGTAAAGCCCTGCGGGAATGACAGCCCGACGCGGGGCGTGCGCGCCGCGCCCCCCGCTGAGACATCGGAGATAGACGGAAAATACGGCGTTTTTTACAATTATAAGTCAGACAACTGCGAAATATTTCAAATACGCCTTGACAACGTAACACTTTCGCAATAAAATAGCCTTGGATTTTTCCGTGCAGGGCTTTTGCCGTCTCCATCGGACGTCCGTCCCGCACTGCGACATATGAGGTGAGAACATGAAGAAGCGTACGCGCAACCGTTTCCTCGCTCTGCTCCTGACCCTGGCACTGCTCCTGCCCTGCTGGCCGGAGACGGTTTTGGCCACGTCCTCCTACGGGCGGACGGTGGGCAAGAATGTGCTGGTGTACAAGGAGGCCTCGCCCGACTATGGGGCCTGGTTCTACGCGGAGCAGGGGACGCCCGGAATGGTGCTCATCAAGCAGGCCGGACAGGGCGGCACCTACTACAAGGTGCAGATGTACGACCCCTATGCGGTGACGCCGACGATCGTGGTGGGCTTCATCCTTGAGAGCCAGTTCACGCTGATGACCGACGCCGAGGCGGCGGCCTTCGAGGCTGCCGGCGGCCTGGCCAATCCCGCGGCCAACGCCATCTCGGCCCAGGCCGCCGCGGTAGCCCAGCCTGTGATCACGGCCCAGCCGGCGGCCACCGCCTACAGCGCGGGGGCCCAGAGCGCCGCCGCCGTCACGACCACCGGCGTGATCACCCGCTCCGGCGTCAACTTCCGCTCCGGCCCGAGCAAGCGGGACAGCGTGCACATGCAGCTCGACCGCGGCACCGAGGTGGAGGTGCTCTCCATCCCCGCCGCGAACGACGCGGACCCCTGGTACCGCGTCCGCTACTCCGGAATCATCGGCTATATTCAGGGGCCCTTCCTCCAGGTCACGGGCGCGGTGCCCTCTTCCGGCACAGCCGGCGCCGTGGTGACCGCGGTGCCCGCCATGACCGCGGCGCCGGCCGCGACCGCCGCGCCGGCGCAGGCCGCCTCCCCCGCGGCGACGGCGGTGCCCGCCGCCGGCCAGGCCGCGCAGACGGCCTCCTCCGCCAGCTACGCCAAGCTCCTGCTCTCCTCCACGGACCTGCGCTCC
>CAMVAJ010000124.1 GCA_947165425.1 uncultured Clostridia bacterium | reverse complement strand
GAGGATGCGGTTGGCGACGGCCTCGGCGTCCTGGGTCCAGTCCACCTCACCCATCTCCTTGCGGAGCATGGGCTCATAGGTCATCTGGGCCTCGTCCTGCGGGACGGGGGTCAGGGCGCCGGCCTCCATGGCCGCGAGGGTCTCCACCAGGAGCTCCGCGCCGACCTTCGCCAGGCGCTCGGTCAGCTCCCCGCAGGTCTCCTCCGGCAGCCGCTCCGTCTCCCGGCGCAGCAGCATGGCCCCGGTGTCGATGCCCTTGTCGGTGAGCATGGTGGTGACGCCCACGGTCCGGTCCCCCTGCAGGATGGCCCAGGCGATGGGCGCGCTGCCCCGGTGCCGGGGCAGGAGGGAGGCGTGGACGTTGACCGTCCCCCGGATGGGGATGTCCAGCAGCTCCTGGGACAGGATCTGGCCGAAGGCCGCCGTGACGCAGACCTCGGGCGCGAGGGCCCGCAGCTCCTCCACGCTCTCCCTGCGGATCTTGACCGGCTGATAGACGGGGATGCCGCGGGCCTGCGCCAGCTGCTTGACCGGGGAGGCCTGCAGCTTGTTGCCGCGCCCCGCGGGGCGGTCCGGCTGGGTGAAGACGGCGGCCACCTCGTGCCCCGCGTCCAGCAGGGCCTGCAGGGACGGGACGGCGAAGGCGGGTGTCCCCATGAAGACGACTCTCATGACTCCCGGTGCTCCTTCCTGGCCTCCTCGGCCAGCTCCTCCGGCGTCCGGGCGTCCGACTCCAGCTCCTCCTGGGTCAGCTCGCGCTCCATCTCGTCGATGTAGAGCACGCCGTCCAGGTGGTCCAGCTCGTGGCAGATGGCCCGGGCCAGCAGATCCTTGCCCTCCAGCTCAAACCAGTTTCCGTGGCGATCCTGCGCCTTCACCCGCACCTGCAGCGGGCGGGTGACAATGCCGGCGCGGCCCGGGAGGGAGAGACACCCCTCCCGGCCGCACTGGGTCTCCTCGCTGCGCCAGACGATCTCCGGGTTCACCAGCTCGATCAGCTTGTCGCGGCTGTCGGAGACGTCGATGACCACGACGCGGCGGAGAATCCCGACCTGCGGGGCGGCCAGGCCCACGCCCTCCGCCTGGTACATGGTGTCCGCCATGTCCTTCAGGAGGGTCCAGAGCCGCAGGTTGAAATGCTCCTGCGGCTTGCAGACTTTGCGAAGGGCCTCGTCGCCCAGCTTCATGATTTTACGGATAGCCATCGGGGATTCCTCACTTTGCTACGATATTCAACAGCCTGCCGGGGACGTAGATCACCTTGACGATGGCCTTGCCCGCGGTCAGCTTCTGCACGGCCTCGCTCTGGGGCAGGCTCGCCTCCGCCTCGGCCTTGCCGAGGTCGGCGGGCACCATCAGCTTGCCGCGGACCTTGCCGTTGATCTGCACGGCGATCTCCACCTCGGTCTTGACCAGGGCCTTCTCGTCCCAGGCCGGCCAGGGCTGATGGTGGATGGGCTCGGCGTGGCCGAGATTCTGCCAGATCTCCTCGCAGATGTGCGGGGCGACGGGGGAGAGGATCAGCACGAGGGCCTCCAGGTCCGCCTGGGTGATCTGCTTCTGGGCGCTCATCTCGTTGACGAGGGTCATCATCGCGGCGATGGCGGTGTTGAACTTCATCCGCTCGATGTCCTCGGAGACCTTCTTGATGGTCTCGTTGATGATGGCGTTGAGGGCCGGGGAGTAGGCCGTGCCGGGCACGACGCTCTCCTGCAGCCGCCAGACGCGGTCGAGGAACTTCCGGCAGCCCTTCGCGCCGCTGGTGGACCACGGGATCGCCTGGTCGAAGGCGCCCATGAACATCTCGTAGCAGCGGAAGGCGTCCGCGCCGATCTCGTCCACGACCTCCTCGGGGTTGACCACGTTGCCGCGGCTCTTGGACATCTTCTCGCCGTCGGTGCCGAGGATCAGGCCCTGGGCGGTGCGCTTGGCGTAGGGCTCAGGGCAGGAGACCTCGCCGAGGTCGTAAAGGAACTGATGCCAGAAGCGGGAGTAGAGCAGGTGGCGGGTCACGTGCTCCATGCCGCCGTTATACCAGTCCACCGGCATCCAGTAGTCCAGCTCCCTGCGGTCCGCGAAGGCCTTGTCGTTGTGCGGGTCGCAGTAGCGGAGGAAATACCAGCTGGAGCCCGCCCACTGGGGCATGGTGTCGGTCTCGCGCTCGGCGGGGCCGCCGCACTGGGGGCAGGTGCAGTGGATGAACTCGGGGATGCGGGCCAGCGGGCTCTTGCCGTCGGTGCCGGGCTCGAAGTCCTCCACCTCCGGCAGGCGGAGGGGCAGCTCCTCATAGGGCACGGCCACGACGCCGCACTTCGGGCAGTGGATCAGCGGGATCGGCTCGCCCCAGTAGCGCTGCCGGTTGAAGGCCCAGTCCTTCATCTTATACTGGACGCCGGCTTTGCCGATGCCGCGCTTCTCGATCTCCTCCAGCACGCGGGCGATGGAGTCCTTCTTGTTGGTATAGCCGTTGAGGAAGTCCGAGTTGACCATGGGGCCGTCGCCGGTGTAGGCCTCCTTGGTGATGTCGCCGCCCTGGATGACCTCGACGATGTCGATGCCGAACTTTTTGGCGAACTCCCAGTCGCGCTGGTCGTGGGCGGGCACGGCCATG
>CAMVAJ010000123.1 GCA_947165425.1 uncultured Clostridia bacterium | reverse complement strand
TACGGCCACGAGCGCTTTGAGTGCGTGGCGGCCATTGTCCTGGCTCTGATCCTCGCGGTGACGGGCTTCTCCATCGGTCTCAACGCGGTGCGAGCCATCGCCGCGGGCCCGGCGGAGAGCGCGGCCACCCCCGGCCTTCTCGCCCTGGTTGCGGCCGGGGTCTCGGTGCTGGTCAAGGAGGGCATGTTCTGGTTCACCCGGTCCGTTGCCCGGCGCATCGGCTCGACCGCGCTGACGGCTGGATTCCCCGGCGCTGATGGCCAGCGCCTGGGATCACCGCAGCGACGCGCTCAGCTCTGTCGGCGCTCTGCTCGGCATCGCCGGGGCGCGGATGGGCTTTCCGATGGCCGACCCGCTGGCGAGTCTGGTCATCTGCGTCTTCATCGAGAAAGCGGCGCTGGACATTTTCCGGGATGCCATCGACCGCATGGTGGACCGCGCCTGCGACGCGGACACCGAGGAGGCCATCCGCCGCCAGGCCCTGGACATTGAGGGAGTCAAAAGCGTGGATCTGCTGCAGACCCGCACCTTCGGCAGCAGGATCTATGTAGAGATGGAGATCGGCGCGGACGGGAACATGAGTCTCTATGCCGCGCACCGCATCGCGGAAACCGTCCACGACAGCATCGAGGCCGCCTTCCCCCAGGTCAAGCACATCATGATCCATGTCAACCCCGCCGAGGGCGAGACGTAAAATGGCCCCGCAGGGCAAACCCTGCGGGGTCGCTTTATTCTGTTTCCCTGTCGGTCGGCTTGTAGATCTTCCTGTCCAGGGCGAAAACCTTCCCGCTGAAGGATCCCGCGGGCATGGACTGGAAGGTCTCCGCGTAGATCTCCATGCGGCTGTCGATCATGTCGACGAGGTGCAGCAGCTCCGCCTCGGCACACATGGGGCGTACCGCGGCGCCGAACTCCGGCTCCCCGTGGTGGGAAAGGATCAAATGCTGCAGCAGCACCGCCTTCTCCTGCGGCAGGCCCAGCTCCTCCGCTGCGCGGGCGGCCTCCTGGGCTCCCATCACCAGGTGGCCCAGCAGCTGGCCCTCCAGGGAGTAGTCCACCGCGAGCCCCAGGGGTGAAAAGTCAAACTCCCGCTCCTTGGCCAGATCGTGCAGCAGCGTGCCGCAGAGCAGCAGATCCCGGTTGACGACCTCGGCGTACTGCCCGGCGAGGAAGTCCGCCGTACGCAGCATGTTGGCCGTGTGCATCAGCAGCCCGCCCAGGAAACCGTGGTGGACGGACTTGGCCGCCGGAATGCGGGTGAAGCGCTCCCGATGGCGGCGCAGCATCTCCTCCGCCATGCGCCGGTAATCGTCATCCGTCATGGAGGCGATCAGCGCCTCCACCTCCGCGAGCGCCGCCTCGAGATCGATGGGCGCGGTGGGCACCAGCTCAGAAAGTTCATAGCGGTCGTTTTGGTCTGCCAGGCGGATGCGCTGGGCGGAAAACTGCCGGCCGCCCCGATACTCCGAGACCTTGCCCCGGAGCTTGACGACTCTGCCGCCGTCCTCCGGTCCGATGCCGCCCGGGAAGTCCCAGGCCACCAGCTCCATGCTGCCGCTGCGGTCCGAGATGGTCCCGGTCAGATAGGGCTTGCCGCTGTTGGTGGTTCTCTGGCTGGCGGCGGAGAGGAGGTAAAATCCCTCGATCTCATCTCCCAGCGCCATGTCGGTGACGGCGATATTATACAGCATCTTGTTTTCCTCCCTTATCGGCGCAGATAGCGCGCCGCCATGTCCAGCAGCAGGTCCAGCTCCCCGGGGCCGCTGAAGCCGTCCGTCGGCAGGATCTCGCCTCTGAGCAGCTTCTGGCTCAGGGCCATCACCGCGTGGCACACCGCCTCATAATACCGCCGCGGATCCTCGATCGGCCGCACCGAACCGTCGGCCAGCCCCGCCTCATAGGAAGCGAGGAACACCGGATAGAAGTTCAGCACGCTCTGCTCGTATTCGGCAAGCTGGGACATATCCACCCGGCTGCGAATGATGAACGCGTCAAAATCCCCCACGAAGCGGATGAAGCCCGGCTGCTCCTGGAAGAGTCTGCGGTAGACGCCGAAGAGCCGGGTGATTTGCTCCATGCCGCTCCGGGCGTGGAAATCCTCCGCCTCATAGACGCTGGAGAAGAGCGTGTTCAGATCCTGCCACAGCAGGGCCCCGGCCCGGATCACCAGCGCCTCCTTGGTGCCGAAGTAGCGATAGAGGCTGGCGACCCCCACCTCGGCCCGGGCGGCGATGTCCGTCATCTTGACCGCTTCGATCCCTTCCTGCAGAAACAGCTCCGCCGCCACGTAGACGATGGATTCCTCCCGCAGATTCTTTAAACTTTTCCCGATATTTTCAAGCATCATATTGACAGGCTCCGCTTGTTGTGATAGTCTATCTATCAGATTGATAGATAGACTATCACAGTCTGTTAGATTTGTCAAGAACGACGGGAGGACGGCGTATGGAGCGCTCGAAAGTGATCTTCGGCAACACCATCGCGGAGAAGGACTATCAAAAGGCCTGCCGCGGAAAAGCGAAATATCAGAAAAAATTCGGGGACGACAGCGGCACCGAATATTATTTTGCCACAGCGGAGAATCCGGTGCTCGCCCCCATCGGGGTGAAGAACCTGGTGCTGACGGACAAGCCGGGTCTCAAGCTGCCGGACAACGCCCTCATCGTGGGCAACATCCGCATGGGCTTCGGCCACTACCGCATCTCCATGGCCAT
>CAMVAJ010000122.1 GCA_947165425.1 uncultured Clostridia bacterium | reverse complement strand
GTGGCGAAGAAGGCCCAGATCAGCGTCCAGGTCAGGATCTCACCGAAGGTGGCGGAGTAGTTGACGCCGCTGCCGGACCAGGTGAGCATGGTGCGGAAGTTTTTCAGCCCCACCCAGGTGAACAGGGCGTTGTTGTAGCCGTCGTGGGAGCCGTCGTAGTTGGTGAAGGCCACCAGCACCATGAAGATGATGGGCATCACCGTGAACAGGATGATGCCGGTCAGCGGCAGGGCCAGCAGCGTCTTGTGGAACTGGTCGTCCACCATGGATTTCAGGTCCTCCTTGCCCGAGCGCAGCTTCTTGCCGGAGCGGAGGATGTCCTCTGCAATCTTGTTCTGCTTGATGTTCAGCCGCCAGGTGTAGACCAGCGCGATGATGAAGAAAATGGTCAGCACGCCGTACAGCAGGATCTTGAAGGAGTTGTCGCCGTACACCTTGGTGTAGGCGTCCAGCACGGCGCTGTACTCGTCGTGGGGGCCGATCCGGCCCAGGGAGGACAGCAGGCTCATCCAGTGGCCGCCGCCCATGATCATGTAGAAGATGAATACCGCCTCAAACAGCAGGAACAGCAGCCCCCGCAGCACCTGGCCCCGGGCCATGGAGCCGAAGCCCATGATGAGGAAGGACAGGCGGGTTTTCCAGTCGCCGTTTTTGAAGGTCAGCACAATGTCGGCCAATTCCCGGCCGATGGCGGCAGCCAGGTTTTTGAAGAAGCGTCCGATGCCCAGGCAGCCGTTTTTCAGCGCCACGGGGATGGCGGCGAAAAAGCTGACCAGGCGATACAGGAACTTCTGCCCCTTGGACAGCCGCAGATATTCCAGATCGTTGTATTTTTTCATATCATAGCCCCTTTGAAAAAAGCGGTTGGAGCCAGGTGAATGGCTCCAACCGCTTTCCGTTTATACAGGTTCAGCCAGAATCAGTTTTCGATTGCTCGAAAGGATACTGCTCTTGGCAGTTTACTGGGCGATGAGAGTGACCTCGCCGCTGTCGCCGCTGACCACCAGCTGCACGATGTAGTTGCCGTCAGCCTCCACCACCACGTTGTCGGCGGGGAAGTTCACGTCCCAGGAAGCGCCCTGACGGCACTTCAGCTCATCGCCGGCCTTCAGCTCCAGGACCTCGGACTGGAAGGTGCCCTCAGCAGTCTCGGTCATGGGGAAGTCGGTGTCCCAGTTGGTGCCGCAGAGGGCGCCGATGACGCTCCAGGCGTTGAGCTGCTCCTCGCTCATGTTGAACAGAGCGGAGATAGCGGCCTGGTAGTTGTCCAGAGCCTTCTGCAGGCCGGCCTCGTCGGTGGCGTTCTCCACGTCAGTGCCGATGACCTTGGCGATATCCCACCAGGAGCCGTGGATCTGGCCCTGGGGCACGGAGTACTGGTTCTGCAGCAGCAGAGCGGCCAGCGCGGGGTTGGCCTGCACGGCCTCGTTGCCCTGGTCCACCAGGTTGGAGGGACCCCAGGACACAGCGTTGAAGCGCTCCATCTGGCCCTGCTCGCCGGTCAGATACTGGGCCAGCTTGTGGAGGGCAGCGGACTTGGCGGCGTCGGTCTGGGGCTTGACGCCCATCAGCTTGCAGCCGTTGAAGGAGCCCATGTGATAGCTCTGGCCGTCCACCTCGAAGGAGGGCAGGTCAGTGGCGCCCAGGTTGTCGCCCAGGATGCCGGCCACGGTCTCGTAAGCCCAGGTGCCGGTGACCACGATGGCGCAGCCGCTGTCGAAGCCGGCGCCGTCAGAGGAGCTGAGGTACATGGGGGAGTCTACCAGCTTCTTCATGCCCTTGACAGCGATGAGGCCCTCGGGGCTGTTGAAGGTATCCTTCACGGACACGAACTTGCCGTCCGCGTCGGTCTCCCAGGTGGACTCGCAGCCGGTGCCGAAGAAGAAGGAAGCGATGTACCAGGCGGAGGTGTCGGTCTCCATGGAGAAGTACTTGCCGGCGGCCTCGCAGTCGGCGACCAGCTTCTCCAGGGAATCCAGGTCCTCCTCGGGGATGACGGACTTGTCATAGTACATGAAGTAGCCGTTATCGGAGGTCAGGGGGTAGGCATACAGCTCACCGTTGACGGAGGCAGCAGCCACCACGCCGGGGTCGTTAGCCGCGGACACAGCCTCGGAAGCCTGCACGCCCAGCTTGTTCAGAGCGCCGGCCTGCACCAGACGGGCGAACTGGTCCTGCGCGAAGCAGAACAGGTCGCCGCCGGCTTCCACGTCGGTGATCATCTGGGTAGCGGCGTCGCCCTCGCCCACCGCCTCGACAGTGGCGTTGAAGGTGATGCCATCCTCATTGCTCTCGTTGAAGGCAGCGATCTGCTGCTGGGTCAGCTCAACGATAGCGTCAGCGCACCAGACAGTGATGTCGTAGGTGCCCGCCAGCTCGCTGGAGTTGGTCTCTTCAGCGGGCTTGCTGCCGCCGCAGGCCACCAGGGACAGAGCCAGGGCCAGCGCCAGCACAAGTGCCAGAATCTTTTTCATCTTAAATCCTCCTAAAGATTTATCCGGCGCCGCATGACGCCGGTATTGCTCCCGGGGCGATATCCCCAGTGAACATGTGTATTATAGCGCCGTATTTGCAATTTGTCCATCACTTTTATTTGCGGGCCCTCCCCTTTTGTAAAAAATGGCAATAAATGTGAATAAAGTATTGTATAATACGCAGAAAATGGGCGGGCCCCTCAAGAGGCCCGCCCTGCGTTCAAAACCTTACCTTATTGCGCATAATAGCGATCCTCCGCCCATTTGGCGGGGTTTTCGTCCATGTACTCCCATATTTCCCGGTAATCCCGCTCACCGCGAATCACGTGCTCATGGAAGGAGCGCTGCCAGATGTTACTGCCCAGCCGCCGGTTCACAAGGCGTTTTAGCGCACCCACCGCGTCAGAAACCGTAGGGGCCGACGCC
>CAMVAJ010000121.1 GCA_947165425.1 uncultured Clostridia bacterium | reverse complement strand
ATCGCCAGCGCCATGATGGAGATGGACGGGGGGTCCGTGGCCCAGAAGCTGATCCAGCCGCAGAGGAAAGCCAGGGGGCGGGAACCGGCCTCACGGAAGTAGACATACTGGCCGCCGTCTTCCGGGAAGGCCGAGGCCAGCTCGGCATAGCAGAAGTTGGCGGGGATCTGGAGCAGACCGCCAATGATGAAAGCCAGGAACAGGAACAGGGAGCTTCCGGCCGCATTGGCGACCTCGGACAGGGACGAGAAGATGCCGGAGCCGACGGTCGTGCCTACACCGAGGGCAATGACCGCGCCCAGACCTAACTTTCGGCCCAGTTCTTTGTTGGATTCAGACATGATGATCCTCCTTTGAATTTCGTGCGGCTGTGCACACCGCGCGTATCCTCTCTTAATTGGAGCTCATCGGTCTTCTCTTGCTTCTTATGATACAGAATGCTGGGGCTGCGGCGTCCGCTTTGGCCGGGCGCCGTCAAAGGCGCAGGCGCTTTCTTGCAGGAAAGGCCAGCGCTTTTCGCGCTGCTTTACGGTCCTGTCATCCCCCCTCCACTATGACCAGAATCTCCCGCCGTGCGGGACCGTCGAATTCGCAAAAATATACGTCCTGCGCGCCGCCTCTTTCCAGCACGCCGCCGTGGATCAGGAAATGGCAGTGATTGCCGGTCAGCATGGCTTTGAGATGCCCGGTGGGGTTGCCTGCCGTCGAGCCGTAGTCGCGCAGCATGCGTGCGTGACAGTAGGACCGCTCCTCCGGCGCGAAGAGCGCCAGCGCGGTCTGGATGTCGCTCTCAAGGCATTCCAGCGCTTCGTTGACGGTCACGCCGGTGGTCGTGTGGCGCGTGAGAACCGTCACCATGCCCTCCTGCACGCCGCTCTCGAGGACGATCTCCTCCACGCGCGGCGTGAGCACAGTCATTTCGTTATAGCTTTTGGTGCAGAGCACCAGCGTCCTGACAAACATCATGCACCGTCTCCTTCACCGAGAAAAACAAGGGCGTTCTCCCCGCGGATCAGTTCCAGCGTACTCTCGCGCAGCCCCAGCGTGCCCAGCGCTTCAGCCATGCGGATCTGCTCAAAGCGCGGATTGTCCGATCCGAACATCACCTGATGGCGAAGCGACCGGTCGATCCATGTGAGCGGGATATCGCGGGTGAAGCACTGCGTATAGAACTCCCGCGCGTTGTCGAAGTAGAGCGCGGCGGTGTCCGCGTAAACATTGGGATATTTCAGCAGCAGCATCGCCGTCTCCCGAATCCAGGGCCAGCCGAAGTGCCCCAGGCAGATCCTCAGACGGGGATGCTTTTGCGCCAGAGCCTCGAAGCGGAGGGGATGACCGTATTCCGCAAGCGTATCTTTTTCCCAGGAGAGTCCCGCATGAAACAGCACCGGTCTGTCGTGGCGCTCGCACACGGCCCAGAGCGGCTCGAGCACCGGATCGGCCGGGTCGAAGCGAGAACGCCCCGGGTGGAGATTCAAGCCTTTGAATCCCATCCGGGAGAAAGCGTCTTCCAGCTTGTCCGGCGCTTCGCTGTCGAGCGGATCGACCGAGGCAAACCCCCAAAAGCGGTCCGGCGCGAGGGAGACGAGCTGCGCAACTTCCTTGTTGCTCACCAGAGTCTCGCCCATCTGAGTTGAATAGTCCTGAGCCAGCAGACAGAGACGGTCGAGAGAGGCGCAGCGCATTTGATTGAACACGTGCTCCAGCGGCGCAAGACCGTTGCGGTGAATGTCCAGCTCGCGGTGGCGCAGCTCCTCGCGCGCGGCGTTGGCGTTGATCGGCTCGTAAAAGGCCGGGTGGACGTGGATGTCAATCGTCATACCTTACCTCACATCCCTGCGGCAGCCATCATGGCGCGGACATTGTTCACGGCACGGCGCGCGTAGAAGCGCGGCTCGTTGATGTAACCGGTGACCAGCTCCAGCGTGGCAGTGCCCTCGTAGCCGATCCGCTTCAGTTCACAGAAGAGTTCGCCCAGCGGCATGCTCCCCTCGCCGGGAAGAATGTGGCTGTCGGTGCCCTGCTCGCCGTCGATGATGTGCAGATGATCCATCTTCGCGCCCAGCTTGTCGAAATAGGCCATGATGCTTTCGTGCTGCACAAAGGGGGGGACAAGGTCGCACATGCCTACGATCCAGGGATTGTCGACACGGCGAAACAGCTCGACCAAATCGTTGGCGCGGGTGAAGAAATTGGACTCATAGGGAGTCAGCGCCTCGACCGTGAGCTTGACCTCGCACTTGGCGGCGTAGTCGCCCAGCTCACGGATGGTTTTCTCCAGGCGCGGCCACAGCTCGTCATAGGTGGCAAGATAGCCGCCATTGGCGGGGCTTGTCAGCATAAAGGAGGCGCCCATTTCTTTGGCCATGTCAAGACACAGCTTGAGATAGGCCACGGCGTCCTCGCGCTGTGCTTCCGAGCCGATCATGTAGTTGTACGGATAAGCGTTGTGCTCGGGCGTATACCCCACGACGGGCATTTCATAGCAGTCGATCAGGCGCCGCAGCTGCGTGATCTCGCCTGCCTTAAGGTCAGGGGCATAGGCATGGGGCCGTCCGCCCCAGAGTTCGATATAATCGTAGCCGTATTCCTTCGCATCCTGAAAGCAGTGCTCCAGCGGATTGCGCTGGTAGCCGGAGGTGAACATTCCGATCTTCATGGCCTTACTCCTTTTATATGTTAAGATTCTTCCGTGACCCAGGGTTCAAATACGGATACGACCTGCGCCGCCACACGCGAGCCGATGCGCATGCATTCGTCGATCGGCTCGTTCCTGAGCAGACCGGAGAGGAAGCCGGCGATATAGCTGTCTCCAGCGCCGACGGTGTTCACGACTTTGACCGCAGGATAGATCCCGCAGGCGGTCCAGACTTTTCCGTCCCAGGCGAGGCTGCCCTTTTCACCGAAGGTGGCCACGGCGAGCTTCATGCCGCGCTGCACTTTGTCCTGCAGAAACTGCTTCACAAAAGCGTCGGACTCGTCATGACAGGAGAAGAAACC
>CAMVAJ010000120.1 GCA_947165425.1 uncultured Clostridia bacterium | reverse complement strand
GCGGCAATGGCATAGGCCAGATACACCATCCAGATATGATCGTCCGAGCGGGTAATGTCCTGCGGCGGGCGTTTTTCTTCGGGCCAGGCGGTGTGAACGGCGTGGCCGTCCTCCAGCTGCTGGGAGGCCAGATACCACAGCATCTCCGTCGCCCATTCCGGCTTGCGGTAGGCCTGGGCCAGCATGTCCTGGGCCGTGTCCCGGAAGCCGATGCCCCGCACACCGGAGGCGTCTGAGCTGATAGAGCGGGAATAGCGAGCAGTCTGGACGCTCTGCAGCGGATTCCAGGTGTTGATCATCCGCTGGGCGTCCGCATCTGGAATGTCGCACTGATACACGGCAAGATGATCGGCCCACCAGCTCTGCAGCTTTGCAAACTGCTGATCTGCCGCGCCGTCTTCCCGGAGGGCGGTCAGCGTTTCTTTTGCGTCTGCCACAGCCTTGTCATAGTCGGACAGGGCTCCCTCGGTCACGCCGAGGAAGAAATGAAGTTGCTTCTCCTCGCCTTTGCCAAGAGAAACATGGGTGTGCAGCGCGCCGCAGGGCTCGCCGCCCTGCAGATTGGTATTTGACAGCGTTCCGTTTTGAACCTCAATGGGATTTCTCTCATCCCGGTAATTGCCGCAGAACACATCCCGGTTGCAGCAGAAGGAGTCGATCTTCGCGTCTGAGCCGAAATACACCAGTGGAGATTCGTCCTTGCGCGGATGCATCCAGGCGGTATAGGCGTAGGTAATCGCCTGCAATTCCTCGTCGAACACGGCGCGGGTGTTCCACTTGAGATAGTAGCCGAGGATGTTCTCCTCCCGCGCCAGAAACTGGCTGAGTTCCACATAGGCGAACACATCACAGGAGATCTCCTCGCCGCTCTCATTCGTGAGCTTCAGCTCCCACACCAGCGTGTCATAGTCCTGCGCCATAAAGAGTTTCAGGGTTGCGCACAGACCGTTCTTTTTTGCGGTAAATGTGGAAAAGCCTGGCGCGTGGCTGGCCTCACGAAAATCCACCGGTGTTTCGCTGGGGCGAAACGCGGGCGACCAAACGGTGCCGTCGGCCATGCGGAGATACACATAGAAGCCCGGCGAGTCGATGGGCATGTTATAAAAGCGATAGCGCGTCAGGCGGAACATCATCGGGGACAGCCACCAGCTCATGCCGCCGCCCGCCTGGGAGACAAAAGCGTGCATCCTGCCGTTGGAGAGATAGTTGATCCAAGGCGCGGGCAGATCGAATCGGTCAAAGCGGATCTCCCGCCGATCGTCGTGAAACTGATAAGGCAGCTTATCCATGGTGTTCTCCTTCAAAGCGATAGGTTCCGGCGCGCAGCGTCTTTGCGCTGCCGTCCGGCAATGTCAGGCGGGCCGTTGTTCCCTCCGGCACGGTACAGATATAGACAAAACGCTTTCCCTCCCGCTCCCAGCGGGAACGGATTGTGCCGTACCGGGTCTTATAGCTGCCCTCCGCCCAGGTCAGGCTGCCGCCGATGATGGGCCGCAATTCAAATTCCTTGAATCCCGGAGCTTGGAAGGTCGGGCGGATGCCCGCCACGTATTCAAACAAGAACTGGCAGACCGCGCCAAAAGAGTAATGATTGAAGCTGTCCCGGAACACATCCATGCCGTTCCAGTTCTCCAGCATGGTCGTCGCGCCCAGAGTGATCGGGTGCAGCCAGCCGGGAGCGGTGGTCTGTTCCAGGACACGGAAGGCTTCATCCGCCAGCCCGTTGTCGCAGAGGGTAGGCAGCAGATAAACGGTGGAGAGAAAGCCGGTGTTCAGATGGTAATTAGCTGCCTCCAGTTCCTTTTTGAGTTGCGCGAGCACCAGAGGCTTTTTCTCGGCGCTGGCCATGTCCAGCGCCAGAGCGCGGATATACGCCGCCTGATGGCCCTGCTGGATCGTTCCGTCGGCGCCGATCAGGTATTTGTCATAGGCGGCTTTGATTTTTTCGGACAGCGCGGCATAGTGCTGCGCGTCCTCGTCTTTGTCAAGGATGCGCGCCATGTGGGCGAGATTGTCGCAGCTGCGCTTGGTGTACGCCGTGGCCACCTCCGGCTTTCCGTATTTGGCCATGTGGGTCACATAGTCCGCTGCCGTGCCGCCCTTGGCAAAGAGCGCAATGACCTCCGGGTCGGGAGGCAGCGGCTCGTTCCATTCGCCGTAGTGAAAGCGGGTGTCATAGATGAGATCCCCGTCACCGTTTGCATACCAGGGCTTGTCCGCGTACAACGGATTCTGCTCCTTCATGCAGCGGAGCGAAAACTCGACCCACTTTTTCGCCGTGCCGTAATGTTCTTTCAGAAAATCCACATCGCCGTACATCAGATACATCTGGTACGGGATCCACACGGCGGAATCGCCCCAACCCACGCTGTCCTCGCCGATGTTGCCGTCGCCGGTGGGCCCGGCCAGCGCCATAGCGGGATCCTTTGCCTGCACCGCTTTCAGCTCTTCCGGATTGTGGACGCTGGAGGTGGAGGGGAAGGTGATGCCGACTTTACCGGAGGCGTACTGCTCGATGGTCTGGTCTGGCAGCCATTTTTTGAAAAACTGCTGTACATCCATGAAATACGCCGCGGTGCGGCAGTAGATCATGGCGTCACCTGTCCAGGCGTTGCGCTCCCTCGTGGGGCAGTCCACCGGCACGTCCAGGAAGTTGCCCTTCTGGCTCCAGCGGGAGTTTTCCACCAGCTTGTTGATCAGAGGATTGGAGCATTTGAACTCTCCAACCTCCTCCATGTCGGAGTAAACGGCGATGGCCTCAAAGTCCGCGTCCTCAATGCCCTCCACGAGGGCGTAGCGAAAGCCGAACACGGCAAAGTGCGGCGTGTATTCCTCCATCTCTGTGCCTTTGCAGATGTAGGTGATCTCCTGAAACTCCGAACGGCCGCCGTCACAGTTGGCGGTGGAGAATTTGCCGTCCTTGTCCAGCCCTTCTCCGTGCTTGAGGTGCACGGTCTGTCCGCGTTTCGTATTGCGGAGGGTCATATGGACATAGCCCGCGATGTTCTGCCCGAAGTCGATGACCAGGTTTCCGGCGGCGTCGCGCAGAGGTCTACCCGGAAAGCGCTCCTTTTCCCGCACGGGGACGCTCTGGTTTTCAATCCGCTCGCCCTCGGTGTGTTCGGTGCAGAGGGCGGCTTTTTGCCAGCCGTGGGGCTCCACGCGGGCGTCGTAGCTTTCGCCCTTTTGCAGATCCGTCCGCACGACGGGGCCGAGACCGACCTCCCAGCT
>CAMVAJ010000119.1 GCA_947165425.1 uncultured Clostridia bacterium | reverse complement strand
CTCTCGATCCGACGTTACTACAGGCAGTTCGATTATTGAGCCTCACAATCAAAAGAAGGCTGACGGAGCACCGTCAGCCTTCTTTTCTATCCAGTTTTGCCCTCAGCGTGCCGACCAGCGGGCAAATTCCTCGTCCGTTGCGAGGACGCTGTGTGTCTCGCTGACGGCGTGATAGCTGCCCTTGGTATAGTCGATGCCGGAGCTTTTGTAATCATAGGCGATCGCCGTGCGCTGCTTCTCCACCCGCGGGTCCGGGTGCGGAACAGCAGAGAGCAAGCTCTTCGTATAGGGATGCAGCGGACGATCGAAGATGTCCTTCGTCGTCCCGGTCTCCACCAGATGCCCCAGATGCAGCACGCCGATGCGGTCAGAGATGTACTTGACCATGGACAGATCGTGCGCAATGAACAGATAGGCCGCGCCGAGCTCCTTTTGCAGGTCCTTCATCAGGTTGACCACCTGCGCCTGGATCGAGACGTCCAGCGCAGAGATCGGCTCGTCGGCAATGACGAGCTTGGGCTCCATGATCAGCGCGCGGGCGATGCCGATGCGTTGGCGCTGGCCGCCGGAGAACTGGTGGGGATAGCGATTGGCGTGCCCCCGGTCCAGTCCAATGCGCTCCATAATGCGGTAGACTTTTTCCTGTCGCTCGTCAGCATTGACATAGAGGTGATGCACATCAAGGCCTTGAGCGATAATATCTCCCACCTTTTTGCGCGGATTGAGACAGGCCATGGGGTCCTGAAAAATCATCTGCATGCGCGTGCGCAGGTGCCGCGTCTCCGCCGCGCCAAGATGGCCGGAGATTTCCACGCCCTCGAAGAGAACGCGGCCCGCGGTCGGCGTGTAGAGACGAATGATTGAGCGGCCGATCGTGGATTTGCCAGAGCCGGATTCGCCGACGAGGCCGTAGGTCTCTCCCTCGTCAATATAGAACGAGACGCCGTCCACCGCCTTGACCGTGAATTTCTTGCTGACGCGGAAGTACTGCTTCAGGCCCTCCACTTCCAGAAGGTGTTCAGCCATCTGTTCTTTCCCCTCCCCTCATGCTTTCGATGCGACGGCGCAGCGAGTCGGGCATCGCCACCTTGGGCGCGCGCTCGTCCAGCAGCCAGCTTGCCGCAAAATGCGTCTGGCTGATTTGAAACATCGGCGGCTCCGCCTTATAATCCGCTTCCAGCGCATAGGCGTTGCGTGGGGCGAACGGATCGCCCGCCGGCAGGTCTACCATGCTCGGCGGCGAGCCGGGGATCGTGTAAAGCCTCTCGCTGCTTTCATCGGAGATGTCCGGCATGCTGCTGAGCAGCCCCCAGGTATAGGGATGGCGCGGGTCGTAGAAGATGTCCTCCACCGTGCCTTTTTCCGCAATGCGCCCGGCATACATGACGGCCACATAGTCCGCCACCTTCGCCACGACGCCGAGATCATGTGTGATATAGATTACCGAAATGCCGGTTTTCCGCTGGATCTCCTGGATCAGTTCCAGGATCTTGGCCTGGATCGTAACGTCCAGTGCCGTCGTCGGCTCGTCGCAGATCAGAATGTCCGGGCTGCAGGAGAGGGCAATGGCGATGACCACGCGCTGACGCATGCCTCCGGAGAGCTGGTGGGGATAGTTCCGCATCCGCTTTTCTGCCTCCGGGATGCCGACGAGCTCCAGCAGCTCGATCGCCCGGCGGCGGACCAGCGCTCTGGACAGGTGCAGATGCTGGATCATCCCCTCCATCAGCTGCATGCCGATCGTCATCGTAGGGTCGAGCGAGGTCATCGGGTCCTGAAAGACCATGGCAATATGCGTGCCGTTGATATGCCGGCGCATCTCGCGGCGGGACAGACGCAGAAGATCCCGCTCCGTCCATTCATCCTTCTCCCGGCAACGATAAAGGATTGTCCCGCCTTCAACAATCTGGTTGGAACTGACAATTCCCATGATCGCCTTGACGGTCACGCTTTTGCCGGAGCCGGACTCGCCCACGATGGCGAGCGTTTCCCCCTGATAAAGGTCCAGATCCACACCGCGCACGGCGCGCACCGTACCGCCGCTTGCCTGGAAGGAGATACGGAGATCCCGGATCGTCAATGTCTTTTCCATGCTCACATCTCCTTCATCTTGGGGTCAAAGGCGTCGCGCAGGCCGTCGGCCATCAGGTTGAAGCTCAGCATCAGCAGTGCCAGCACCGTGACCGGGAAGAGCACCAGGAAGGGATACATGGTCATGGACTTGAAGCCGTCGCTGATCAGCGAGCCGAGGCTTGCCAGAGGAGCGGGGATGCCCAGGCCGATGAATGCCAGAAAGGCCTCGGTGAAGATGGCGTTCGGGATCGTCATCATGCACATGACGATAATCTGGCCGAAGATGTTCGGCAGGATTTCCCGGAAAATGATCGAAAAGGTGTTTTCACCCAAGGTGCGGGAAGCGAGGACGAATTCGCGTTCCTTCAGCCGCAGGGTCTGGGCACGAGTTACGCGGCTCATGCCGATCCACTCAGTGATCATCAGAGCCACGGTGATGCTGGTCAGGCCCGGCTTCATCACCACGATCAGAAGCGTCACGATCACTGTCGTGGGGATCGTGGAGAGGATCTCAACGATTCGCTGGAGGAAGAAGTCAAGCTTTCCGCCATAATAGCCGGAGACCAGCCCGAAGCTCATACCGACAAAGGTGTCGATAAGGATGGCCACCAGCGCCACATACAGCGAAACGCGCGTACCGGTCCATGTCCGCGCAAACTGATCGCGGCCAAGGGCGTCGGTCCCGAAGATGTGCGTCACATCCTCGATTCCCTTCTGGGTATAGACGTTGCTGCGGATCGGCTCGCCGTTGACATACTGGGTATAGACGCCGGAAAAAACCGGCGCGGATTCCCAGCCCGCGATGTGCGGCGGCAGGTTGCGCTGGGACATGTCCTGCGTGCGGTAATCATAGCCGCTCAGCGCGGGACCGGCAAAGGCCATGAATACGATGAGCACGATCATTACAAGCCCGAACACCGCGCCGCGGTTCTTGACGAAGCGGCCCAGCGCGTCTTTCCAGAAGCTCTGTGCACTGTAAACCTTATCGATGCCGAGATCCCGGTTCTGTGCCGGTACGAAATCCTCTCTCTCTACGAGAGAGGCATACTCCTTTGCCGTCATCATGTTGAAGCATCCTCCTTTGCCAGACGGATGCGCGGGTCGATCACACCGTAAAGGATGTCCACAATCAGCATCACAGAGATGAACATGATGCTGTAAACGAACACCACCGCCAGCACGACGTTATAGTCGTTGAACTGGATCGCCGACACCAGCAGGCTGCCGATACCGGGGATCGCAAAAATCTGCTCCACCACAAGGCTTCCCGTCATCAGCTCGACCGTCAGGGGCGCGAGCACCGTGACGAT
>CAMVAJ010000118.1 GCA_947165425.1 uncultured Clostridia bacterium | reverse complement strand
CCCTTGGCTTTGGCTATGACCTTCCCGCTGCCGGGCGGTCTCGGGACTTTCACCCTTTAGAACGTGCGCTCGCCGGGCGCACCATGGGAAAGCGCCCCGAAGCCACTCGGCTTCGGGGCGCTTTGTTCCTGTTCTCCTTACGGCTGATCTGCGCCTCAGGCGGCGGACCGTGTATCCGGGGCCTTTGGCTCGGTCACTTTGCCGTGCGGGGATAGGCGTGGGAGAGGCCGGCTTCGCAGGTTTCGAGGTCGATCTCGCCGCTGTTGTACCGGGCCATCAGCTCCACGTCGCCTGTTCTGAGGTCATATTTCCGCCAGGTCAGCACCGCCAGCACCGCGCCGATGGCCGGCAGCAGCGTGAACACCGCCCATAGCGCCTTCAGCGCCGTGTCGCTCTGGGCCACGTTGAGGGCGGCCAGCTCCGCAAAGCTCTCCGCCGCCACGCTTTGCCAGCCGAAGAGGCCCAGCACCGCGATGGCCACCACGGAGGCCAGCGCACTGACCATTTTCATGGTGAAGGTCTGGATGGCGAAGGTGATGCCCCTGGCCTCGATGCCGGTGGTGTACTGGCCGTACTCGGCGCAGTCGGGGGTGAACATGAACTCCAGCACCGTGATGGCGCCGAAGACGAAGCCCCGCAGCGTCAGCAGCACCAGCTGGGGCACCAGCAGCGGCCCCACCAGCCAGATCACCACGGACAGGGCGGCGTACACGATGGCGCTGAGATAGAAGACCCGGTACTTGTCCCACTTACGCAAAATCCGGGGCATGAAGAAGGCGACAATCACCGAGGGCACGAAGGCCAGCGCCGCGATCACTGTGGCCAGAGTGGCGTTTTGGAAGAGGTAGAAGCAGGCAAACTGCAACACGGTGGTGGCCGTGTTGAGGCCCTGGAACAGCAGCATGCCGCCGTAATAGATGAACAGATACCGATTGTGGAACAGATAACGGAACATGCTCTGCAGCGTGTATTCCTCCGCGGGCTCCTCGTTCTGCACGTGCTCCCTGGTCCGGAAGCAGAGCCAGAACATGGTGCCCAGCGCAATGGCGCAGACGATCAGCGCCGCGTTGGAGAAGGACATGCCGACGGCCTCGCTGGGCAGGAGGTAGCCGATCATCATCGCCACCAGCACGCCGATGTTGGCCCAGATGCGGCCTGTGGTCATCAGCGAGGTGCGCTCGTCCTGAATGTCCGTCATGGTGGTGACAAGGCCGAAGACCGGCACGTCGCAGATGGTGTAGGCCGTGTCCCACAGGATGTAGGCCACCGCAAAGAAGATCAGCTTCTGATTGAGCCCCAGATTCTCGGGGATGTGGAACAGCAGGGCCGTGGTCAGGATGATCAGCGGCAGGGAGATCTTCAGCCAGGGCACAAAGCGGCCCTTTTTGAAATGGAACTTGTCGATCAGCCCGCCGAAAAGGCAGTCGTTGACGGCGTCCCATATCTTGACCACCAGCAGAACGCCGGCGGTGGACACCGCGTCCAGACCGCACAGCAGCAGATAGGTGGCGAGGAACATATACGTGAAGGTGTAGACAGCGTTCTGGCCCATGAAATAGAGGCCGTAGAAGCTCCGGTCTTTTTTGGTTGTGTACCAGCTATCCATCGCAATCCCCTTTCCCCATGATGTGTGATGTCGTTTCGCTCACGCCCAGAGGTACACGCGGCACTCATAGGGCCGCAGCTTTCCCTGGGGGGCGTCGGAATAGTTTTGCAGCACCAGCTTTGCCGCAGACAGGTCAAAGCCCGCCGGGGCGCGGAAGCGCTGCTCCGCCTCGCTGAACGCGCAGACCACCAGCAGGCGCTGGCCCTCCCCCTCCCGGGCGTAGACGCAGCGTTTGCCGGAGAAGGCGTCGAACGCCCGGTACGAGCCGCTGCGCACCGCCGGCAGCGACTGACGCAGGGCGATGGCCCGGCGGTAGAAGTGGAGGAGGGAGTCGGGGTCGGCCTCGGCGGCGGCCACATTGACCTCTTTGTAATTCTCGTTCAGGTAGAACCAGGGCTCGCCCTCGGTGAAGCCGGCCTTGGGGCCGTCCGTCCACTGGACAGGGGTGCGGGCGGAGTCCCGGGAGGCGTCCCACAGCCGTTTCAGCCGCTTTTCCGGAGAGCGCTTCGTCGCCTTGTGGAAATACTGCCAGCGGGTCTGCACGTCCTCGTACATCTCCGGATCGGCGGGGTACCAGTTGGTCATGCCGATCTCCTGCCCCTGATACACAAAGGGCGTGCCCTGCTGGAACAGATACGCCGCGGCCAGCGTCTTGCCGCTGAGCACCCGATACTTTTCGCTGCCGTAGCGGGAGATGACCCGGGGATGGTCGTGATTTTCCAGATACAGCATGTTCCACGCCTTGCCCGCCAGCCCCTTCTGCCACTTCGTCCAGGCCCGCTTGAGCCGGCGCAGGGAGAAGGGCGTGTGGATGTAGTCGGTGGCGATGCAGTCGGCGCTCATGCACTCGAACTGGATGATCATGTCGATGACCTTGCCGGGCTTTTCCTCGATGTAGCGCAGCGCCTTTTTCACGTTGATCATGGGCCCCTCGGCCAGCGTCATGCAGTCATAATCCGCCAGAGCGCCGTCATAGAACTCGGTCAGGTACTCCAGCAGGTGGGGGCCGTTGTTGTACAGGAGCAGGCCGCGGGAGGCGGGCATCAGCCGGTCGTTGGGCAGGCCCTCGGTCTTGGAGATGAAGGTGATCACGTCCTCCCGGAAGCCGTCCACGCCCTTATCCAGCCAGAAGCGGAGGATCTTCTTCACTTCCTCCCGCACCAGAGGGTTATCCATGTTCAGATCCGGCTGCTCGACGGCGAAGAGGTGCAGGTAGTATTCGCCCCGCAGCTCGTCGAACTGCCATGCCTTGCCCTCGAACAGACTGTCCCAGTTGTTGGGCAGGCCGCCGCCCGGACGGGCGGGACGCCAGATGTAATAGTCCGTGTAGGGCTCGATGCGGCGGCGGCTCTTTTGGAACCACTCATGCTGACTGCTGGTGTGATTCACCACCAGATCCATGATCACCTTGATGTCCCGGGCGTGGGCGCCCTCCAGCACCTTTTCAAATGCCTCCATGCCGCCGTACTCCGGGGCGATGTCCATATAGTCCGAGATGTCGTAGCCGCAGTCCACCCCCGGCGAGGGATACAGCGGCGAAAACCAGATGCCGCCCACACCCAGAGATTTGATGTAATCCAGCTTTTCGTAGACGCCCCAGAGGTCGCCCATGCCGTCGCCGTTGCCGTCCTTGAAGCTGCGGGGCCAGATCTGATAAAAGACCCTGTCCTTATACCACTGCGTGTGTTCCACGGCTGTCCCTCCCTTTTCGGTTTCATTTGGCGATTTATATTGGGATTATAGCATAAAATGGTGTGGTTTTCCAGAGCGAACAGGCGGACGCGGCGAAAAAAGTGCCGTTTCCTGTGTCTCGGAGGGCAGGAAACGGC
>CAMVAJ010000117.1 GCA_947165425.1 uncultured Clostridia bacterium | reverse complement strand
AGTACGCAGATGGCCGCCCTCGCCGGCGGACAGATCGACCTGACACTCTGCGAGCGGAACGCGGCCCGGGCCGAGCGCCTGCGCCACAATGTGCAGCTGCAGGGCGTCCGGCGCGCCGTGGTGATGAACACCGACGCCGCGCAGCTCGATCCGGCCTTCCGCTTCGACGCCATCCTGCTCGACGCCCCCTGCACCGGCTCCGGCACCCTCCGCCTCGGCGAGGGGATTCCGCCCCGGCGCTTGGAGAAAAGCTGGGTGGACAAGACCGTCCGCACCCAGCGGAAGCTCCTGCAGAAGGCCTGGGCCCTGCTCAAGCCCGGCGGCACGCTGGTCTACGCCACCTGCTCCATACTCCGGCAGGAGAACGAGGACGCGGTCCAGACGCTCCTGGAGCGGGGCGCGAAGCTGGCGGCGGCGCCGGACGCGCTCGCGGGCGCGCTGCCCTCGCTCCCGGTCTCGCTGCCCGGCTGCCTCTGCGTCCGCCCCACCCCGGTCTACGAGGGCTTCTTCGTCTCCGTGCTGAAAAAGCCCTGAGGCCAGCGGCCGCCTCCTTGTCCCGTTTTCAGGCAGTTCTTGACACAAACCCGAATCAACCTTATAATAAGCAACAGCGATCATGATAGCGATATGATGATCGCTGTTTTCGGAACTGTCCAAAGTCCGCCAAGCGGCGGGCCGCGGAGCGGCTTCCGGACCATAAAACCGCCTTTCATGAAAGGAGCAGCGGGAGACGGTTAGCGCCAGGACCGGAGACGGTCGACGAGGGATGGCAGCGATCGAAAGACTCGGCGGATGCTGCCACGGTTCACGGCGGATCGACAGGGAGAGAGCAAAAAGCAGAATCAACACTGTAACAGAGGCCCTTCCATCGCCGAAGCAGATCTATCTGATCCATATCCGGCCATGAAAATACTTTGTATTTTCACCGTAACAGGAGGAAATATCTCATGCGCGTTGTCATTCAGGAAAACTATGAGAATATGTGCAAGTGGGCGGCCAACTACATCGCCGCCAAGATTCGCGGTCACAAGGAAGACCGTCCCTTTGTGCTGGGCCTGCCCACCGGCTCCAGCCCCATCGGCGTCTACCGCGAGCTGGCCCGGATGAACCAGGCCGGCGAGCTCTCCTTCGCCAACGTGGTCACCTTCAACATGGATGAGTACCTGGGCCTCCCCCACGAGCATGACCAGAGCTACTGGTACTTCATGCACGACAATTTCTTCAACCATCTCGTGGACATGAAGCCCGAGAACATTAACATCCTCAACGGCATGACCGACGACCCCGAGGGCGAGTGCGCCCGCTACGAGGCCAAGATCGCCTCCTACGGCGGCATCGACCTCTTCATGGGCGGCATCGGCGTGGACGGCCACATCGCCTTCAACGAGCCCTTCACCTCCCTGTCCTCCCGCACGGGCGTGCGGAACCTGACCACCGACACCCGCATCGTCAACAGCCGCTTCTTCGGCAACGATCCGGAGAAGGTGCCCTCCCAGGCGCTCTCCGTCGGCGTCGGTACCGTGACCGACTCCAAGGAAGTCCTGATTCTCATCAACGGCCACAACAAGGCCCTCGCCCTGGCCGCCACCGTCGAGGGCGGCGTGAGCCAGAAGTGGACCTGCTCCGCCCTGCAGATGCACAACGGCGCCATCATCGCCTGCGACGAGGCCGCCTGCGGCGAGCTGACCGTCGATACCTACAAGTACTTCCTGGACATTGAGAAGAACGAGAGGCTGTAAGCATGTATACGATCAACGATCTGTATGACCTGGATCATACGCTGGCCAAGGACTACCTCTCCCAGTTCACTTACCCCTGGGAGGCGCTCAAGGGCATCAAGGACTTCATCCTGCAGCTCGGCCCGACCCTGGGCGAGGACTATGAGGAGGTCTCCGAGCACGTCTGGGTGCACAAGACTGCCAAGGTCTTCCCCTCCGCCTACCTGGGCGCGCCCTGCATCATCGGCCCCAACACCGAGGTGCGGCACTGCGCCTTCATCCGCGGCAGCGCCCTGGTGGGCGCGGACTGCGTGGTGGGCAACAGCGTGGAGCTGAAGAACGTGATCCTCTTCGACCACGTGCAGACCCCCCACTACAACTATGTCGGCGACTCCATCCTCGGCTATTACAGCCACATGGGCGCTGGCTCCATCACCTCCAACGTCAAGAGCGACAAGAAGCTGGTGGTCGTCCACAACGGCACCGAGCAGATGGAGACCGGCCTGAAGAAGTTCGGCGCGATGCTGGGCGACCACGTGGAGGTGGGCTGCAACAGCGTCTGCAATCCCGGTACCGTCATCGGCCGGTGGTCCAATGTCTACCCCACCTCCTGCGTGCGCGGCGTGGTGCCGGAGCACAGCATCTGGAAGAACAGCGGGGAGATCGTGGAGAAGAGAGGAGAATAAGCGATGGGCAAGTATTTCGGCACCGACGGCTTCCGCGGCGAGGCCAACAAAACCCTGACCTTTGAGCACGCGATCCAGATCGGCCGGTACCTGGGCTGGTACTACGGCGCGCGGCTGAACCGCAAGGCGAAGATCGTCATCGGCAAGGACACCCGGCGCTCCTCGTATATGTTCGAGTACGCGCTGTGCACAGGCCTGACCGCCTCCGGCGCGGACGCCTACATCATGCACGTCACCACCACCCCCTCCGTGGCCTACATCGTCCGGGTGGACGACTTCGACTGCGGCATCATGATCTCCGCCTCCCACAACCCCTACTACGACAACGGCATCAAGCTCTTCAACGGCAACGGCGAGAAGATGGACGAGGAGCTGCTGCTCGAGATCGAGGACTACATCGACGGCAAGCGCGAGGTGCCCCTGGCCGAGCGCGACAAGATCGGCAAGACCGTGGACTACGTCGCGGGCCGCAACCGCTATATCGGCTACCTGATCTCCCTGTCCAAGTACTCCTTCAAGGGGGTCAAGGTGGGCCTGGACGTGGCCAACGGCGCCTCCTGGCAGATCGCCAAGGCCGTCTTCGACGCCCTGGGCGCGAAGACCTTCGTCATAAACGACAATCCCGACGGCTACAACATCAACACCGACTGCGGCTCGACCCACATCGAGCATTTGCAGAAGTTCGTCGAGGGCAACCGGCTCGACGTGGGCTTCGCCTTCGACGGCGACGCCGACCGCTGCCTCTGCGTGGACGAGAAGGGCGGCGTGATCACCGGCGACCATATCCTCTACATCTACGGCCTCTACATGAAGGAGCGCGGCAAGCTCCTCAACAACAAGGTCGTCACCACCGTCATGTCCAACTTCGGCCTCTACAAGGCCCTGGACAAGGCTGGCATCGAGTATGACCAGACCAAGGTGGGCGATAAGTACGTCTACGAGAACATGATGAAGACCGGCAACCGCATTGGCGGCGAGCAGAGCGGACACATCATCTTCTCCAAGTACGAGACCACCGGCGACGGCATCGTGACCGCCCTGA
>CAMVAJ010000116.1 GCA_947165425.1 uncultured Clostridia bacterium | reverse complement strand
GGATCGTGGAGCAGGTGATCATGCCGTCATAGAAGCTGGCGTTGGAGCCGGCCAGATGATAGGCGCTCTTAATCTGTTCTTTTCTGTTCATTGGACGCGCCTCCCTGAAGCGCTGCGCCAGATGCTTTCATCCTGCTTGGCTAACCGAACCGTGCGGGCCTTCTCCTCCGTATCGTCTGTCTCCACATACCCGTCCCAGGGCGCTTTGGGGTCATGCTCGTCGATCCATCCGGTGTTCAAGGGCTTGAAGATTTCCTTGCCCCGGAACATCAGGCTCATGACCCGCTTCTGAAACTGGGAATCCTTCTTCGACATTCGATATGCCTTCTTTCTCGCAGGATCACCACGCCTGCAGCGCCGCCCGAAGCCGTCTGTCGATGTCGACTCTCGTGGCTTTGCATTCCTTCGGATGCTCCCGTCCGGCCCGGAACATGAGCTTCACCAGCAGGCCGGAGGCCAGGGGAAGCATGGAGCGCAGCATGCTGTCCGGAAAGACGAAATGTGTGCCGTGCTGATAGAGCAGCGCCTCCCAGGCGCAGTCATGGGGCAGACGTGAAAGCCGCTCCTCCATACGGCGGATGTACCGGCAGGTGTCCCACAGCACATCGTCCTCCGCGCCGACAAAGAGGATCTTGCCGCGGATCCGTTCGACCTTGATCTTCTCTTCTTCCTGGATCGGGTGCAGACGCTCTGACACGTCGAACATCTGCCTCGCGGCGGCCCTGTCGCCGCCGGCTTTGGCTTCCTTCTTCAGCTTCTGCCAGTATTCCGGATGCCGGTAAGCATAGGGAAGATAGGGGAGGGGTTTACCCTGCCAGCTGACAGAGGACTCCCCGTCGCCGGGCCGCTCCGCCGCGCCGTCCCTGCCGTCCCGATAGAAGCCCTCCATCACGAAATCCGAGGGGGACATGGCGATGGTCAGCGTGATGTCCGGATAATAGGACGCGGCCACCAGCGCCAGCATCCCGGTGGTGGAGGCACCGGCGATGCCGATTTTCTCGATCCCCTTGCTTTTCAGGAAGACGATCGCTTTCCCGAACCGCTCCAGGGGGTAATTGTGATGGCCGTAGTCCTTTTGACCGGCGGACATGCACAGCGCGTGACACCCGTTCCGGATCAGCCACCCCGCGCCGCACCGGGCCATGCGGTCCGTGGAGGAATCGCCCAGCATCAGGATCACAGCCTTTTTGCTGTCTGCCGGGCCGCCGTAATACGCGCCGACAAAGCCGTCCTGCTCCGCCGTAAAGATTCGCCTGGTCATCCTGCCGGTCTCCTCCGTTTCCCGCGCTTATTCAGGACCGCAGCCATGCAGGGCTGCAGATCATCCAATGGTTAGACATAACTAACGGTCGCATTATAACCCAACTCCGCCAATTTGGCAAGATGCAAATTCAGACGGGCAGGTTTCCGATTCCGCTTTGTTCTTTTTGCTGTGAGAATACGGTGTATTTCGTTCGTCGTTCTAAATCGTATTTCGTATTATCTATGATTGTTTCAGGGCGCGGAAGGCCTCGAAGGAGGCTTCGCTCATCTCCCAGCTGAAGGAGATGGCGTCCAGCAGGGCCTGCGCAGGCTCCACCCCGGCGTCCTCAAGCAGCTCTCGGAAAAAGCGGACGCGGCCGTCCAGTGCGCGGACGCGCTTTTCGCCCGCGGGGGAGAGCGTCAGGTTCCCGTCGGGCTCCACGCAGACCAGCCCGTGCCCGCGCAGTCCGCGTAGGATATACAACGAAAACAATGTAGGAGGATTTCACGATGAAAAAGTTTCTCGCGATGCTTCTGGCTGCTATGATGCTGATGAGCATGTCCGCCCTAGGCCTGGCCGAGGAGGAGGCGGGCTTTGATGAATACGAGCTGGGCGTGGAGGGCGAGCAGGAAGTGGGCTTCATGACCATGGCGATGGTTTACTTCCAGCCCGTGGACATGGCGCCGGCCGAGAACGCGACCCCCAAGGAAGGCTCCGACCTGCACATCGAAGTGGATCTGACCGCCAACGAGAATCCCTACGGCTTCCCCGTGGATGGCTGGGTGCCCTATCTGAGCATTGATTTCGTCATCAAGGACCTGGAGGGCAAGGAAGTGTATTCCGGCTCCATGATGCCCATGGCCGCCAGCGATGGCCCCCACTACGGCAACAACATTCCGCTGCCCGAGGGCGAGTACACCGTGACCCTGTACATCAAGAGCCCCGCCGAGAACGGCTATCTGCTGCACGTGGACGCCGAGACCGGCGTCGAGGCGGATTCCTTCTGGACCGAGCCGCTGGAAGTCACCTGGACTGGCTGGAAGTTCGTCAAGGAATGGTAATAGACTGAAGGGATCACCCTGCCAGGATGCTGGCGCGCCCTCCGCGGGGGAGGACGCGCCAGCATTGCGTGTGTTTACAGACCATGATTTTTCGGGGGCTTTGACGTGTTCAAGTATCTCTGGATGGTGACGCAGGACCTGTTCCTCACGGTCACACTGACCACCCTCATGCATGTGGTGCTGTCCCGGCTGCTGGGCCAAAGGGGACGGATGATTCACGGAATCGCGCTGGGAACAGGCGCGCTGGCCTCAGCCGTACTGGCCGCCGTGAAGTTCAACACCAGGCTGATTATCTCCAGCCATTGGAACCATTTTATCTACGCGGTGATCCTGGCGCTGACGCTCCTGGTCCTGATCCTGACGATCGCCTTCGGGCGGAGGGAGAGCGGGAAGGCCGGCGCGGGGCGCACGATCCTCTGCGCGGCGGGCTCGCTGCTCTCGGCTGCGCTGATTTTCTACTCCCTGCCGGGCGTGCTGCTGTATCCGTTCAGCTTCAACACCATGGGGCAGGGGTATCTCTCCTCCTACTATATGGTGCGCATGGCCGGATGGCTGGGCGCGCTGGTTCTGCTGTACGTCTATTCACGCCTGCTCTCGCGCTGCGGGCTGTATATAAAGCCTTTCGGCCATGCGCCGGCCGCGCTGAACGCCGGCCTGCTCTCCTTTGCCGCCTACTGCTTCGGGCGGTTCTTCGTGCCCTGGGTCAACCGGGCCAAGTGGCTGCGCTGGCCGGTGAAATACAGCGACGCGGCCTACGGCTGGATCGGCGCGTGGATGATGTTCACCGCCAACCATGCCATGCTCTTCACCTGGATCGCGGCGGGGATCGCCGCGCTGCTGGCGATCCTGCTCTTCCGGCAGGGGCTGGTCATCCGGGAGCCCTACGACAACCCGGCGCAGCTGCGAAAGCTGAAGGCCCGGAACCGGCACTGGCGGCGGGTCGCCGTGGGCGTGATAGTGTGCGTCGCGCTGTGCGCGGTGATCATGACGGCGGTGAAAACCAACGACACCAAGCAGGTGGAGCTCTCCGCGCCAGAGGCCTACACGGTGGACGAGGCCGAGGGCGTGATCCTGGTGCCGATGGAGAGCGTCAGCGACGGGCATCTGCACCGCTTTGAATACAAGACGGAGAAGAACATCAACG
>CAMVAJ010000115.1 GCA_947165425.1 uncultured Clostridia bacterium | reverse complement strand
ACTTTGAGCTGGGTACCCAGCGCTCTGGATTTCGCCATGGTTTATCCTCCTTATGTCTCGGTGTCCGATTCGGACACAATTTCAGGTTTTCAGAAGCAGCCTGCGTTGACGTGCTTCCGCTGGTTTATCAGCAGGCGCAGCCCGGTCGGAAGCGGGGCCTCCGCCCCGACTGCGTCCCTGTGATCGTAGAAGTGGAGCGTCAGGGAGTGGAACATGAGCAGATAGAGGTGCGCGGGCGTGTTCTCATCGGTAATCCCGCTCTCCGCCAGGTACTCCTGGGCCGCCGGCATGAACTCATGCTCGATTCTCCCGTCCTCGTCCTCATCCACGTGCATATAGTCCAGACACGCCCGGAGCGCGGAGGCGGCTTCCGCCTCCTCCTCCGGGGTCCTGACTCCCGTCAGCTCCGCCATAGCTCAGCCGGTTAGGTCGCGGCCTTGGCGATCTTCGCGATCACGAAGCCCCTGTCGACGATGACGTTGCCGCCGACCATGGCGTCGCCCAGGATGGTGTACATCCTCTCGATCGCCTTGACGCTCTCGTCAACGCGGATGGTGTAGTCGCCGAAGAAGCCCAGCAGATAGTTCTGCGGGTCGCCGTAGATGCAGCAGAGCTTGTCGGAGCCGGAGGCGGCTGCCTGCGCGGTGCCGTCGACCGCGACCAGGTTCGGGTCGATCAGATAGGGGATCTGCACGCCGCCGTCGGCGATGACGCCACGGTTGGCCTGGCCGGCGGCCGGGGAGACGGAGAAGAGCCTGCCCTTCTCATTGGTGCCGCGGAGAGCGCCCCAGGCCTTCAGATCGGTTTTGTTGCAGAAGAGCATCGCGTTCCCGCCGACCTCATAGCTGTCGCCGTAGGCGAAGTACAGGCTGTTCAGGAGCTGCTCGTCCACCTTGCCCTTGCTGCTGGAGACGGTGGCCGCCACGGTATCGACGATGCTGTTGCCGGCTTTGTTGGTGCCGTTCAGCATGCCGTACATCACATGGGTGTTCTCGGCGTCGCCGAGAAGGATCAGGGCCGCGATCTTGTTCCACAGCGCGCGGCGGGCCATGCTCTGGACCTTTGCCATGTACTGCGTCGGGCTGAGGCGGGCGATGTTCCGGTCGACGAAGGACGTGGTGGTCACCTCATAGGGCTTGATCACGCTCACGCCGAAGGTCGGATCGGAGGCGACGCGGGCGGTGCCGGCGACGCTGGCCGGGACGCCGACCTTCGCAGCCGGGTCGGTGATGGCGTAGGGCTCCTCCCAGCTGCTGAGGCCGGTCATGTCCTGCTGCCGCACCAGCTCCAGAAGGCTGGTCTGGCCGTGGTTGTCATTCACCTCGCTGCCGGCCCCGGACGGGTTGGTCAGACTGCTGGAGTAGAGGGTGCCGTCGCCGTCGGCGTTCCTGGCCGCGCGCATCAGCTCTGCGATGGGGATCTGAACCTCGTGGCCGTTGCGGAGCAGGTTCGCACGCTCCTCGGCCATGTCGCGGGTCTCCGCGGCGGACGGCTGTGCGGTGAGGATCTGGCGCTCCTGCTCGGCGATCAGGTTCTGGACCTGGGCGATCTCCGCGTTGATGTTCTGCACCTTCTCCATCTGAGCCTCGTACTCTTTCTGGTCCTTGGCGTCGTAGGCAGCCTGTGCGGCGGTCAGGGCCGCTTTGCGGTCCGCGGCCAGTGCGATGAGCTTTCTCTTCATAGTGTTTACCTCCAAAATGAAAAAGATAAATTTATATCAGCGGTTTGGCCGCGGATATGCTAACGTTTGTCCTGGTCGCGGTCATAGCCGCGAACCAGGATGATCGCCAGTGCGATCAGACCGAACCCTCCGGCGATCACGCCGGCCGGGACGTAGATCATGGCGGCGCCGGTTACGACGCCCGCGATCCCCAGCAGCAGGAACAGCACAATCAGCACGCTCATTCTTCGCTTCCTCCGTTTCCGCCGCCGCTCTTCGCGCGCTCCCTGGAGAGCTCTCTCCAGTCCTGCAGCGGCACATAGTTCAGGCTGGCGTAGTGTTCGTCGCCTCCGTCCACGTCCGGCATGTCTTCCAGGGCGCGGATGTCGTTGACGGAGAACGCGCCGTTGTCCCGCATATGCTGGTACCAGGTGCCGCGGCTGTTGAAGTCCCCGCGGAGCTCCGCCATCAGGTTCCCGCGGATCCGCAGACCTCTCTGCACGTCCTGGGGGTTCAGCAGCTTATAGAGCAGCTCTTGCTCCCAGATCGTGGCGTTCGGATGCAGCGTGCCGACCACGTACTCGATGGCGTTCTGTTCGTTGGAGCTGTAGGACTGCTTCCCGGCCTGCAGCTTGTACAGCGGCACACCGAAGACTCTGGCGATATCCTCCACGCTCAGCGCGGCCTGCTCCACGAACTGCGCGTCCCGGTTGGAGATGCTCAGGGGCTTGTAATCGAGGCCCAGATCCAGCACCGCGATCCGCTGCGCGTTCGCAGGTCCGGAGTGCAGCCGTTCCCACTCTTCCCGGAGGCGCTCCTTCTTGCTGATCGTGCGCTCGGTGCCGTCGGCGTCCGTGACCTTCACCGTGCCGGCGAGGTCGGAGTCTGTCCGGAGGATGCCGGAGGGCTGCCCGCCGTTCTGGTAATAGCTGGAGCTGTACTCCTGCGCGGCTCTGGCCGTCTGGATGATCTCCTGCGCCCGCTCCAGGTACCCGATGCCGGTGTAGCCGTTTTTTGAGAAGGCCGTCACATGCACCACATCCATCCGCCCACAGACGATGGTCTCGTTTGTATACGGGTGTCGGATCAGATACTGCAGCGTGCCGTCAGGCATCAGGTCCACCTGCCAGTGCCCCCGCGGGATCGGGATCAGCTCCGTCGGCTCCATCGTCCTGGGGTCCCTGCGGATCAGCGCGACGCCGTTCCCGTTGGCCACGCGCTCCGCCTCCATCTGTTTGCGGAAGGCGAAGGGCGTCTGCCACTGGTTCGGCCTGACGCCGAGCAGCTCCATGATCGGGTGGTCCACCCTCACGCGGGTGATCCCGTCGTACACGAAGAAGGGCATCTTCCCGATGCTGTCGCTCAGGATGTCGATGCATCGGGAGACCGTCGAGATCTTCATGGCCGCGTCCAGGTCCGTCCGGATGGGTCTCGCGGAGAGGCCGAGGCTCTCGACCGTGACCGCGTTCTCTGCCCGCGGGGATCCTCGCGGCGCGCCCAGCAGGGCGGCAAGCCCTCTCTCAATCCTTGTCATAGGATCGTCCTCTCTCTTTCCAGGTCGATAGCGGCCTGCATTCTCCAGTCTGCGATCAGGTTCTCCACGATCTCGCGGTTCTCCGTGATGACGGGATCCTCGCCGGGCACCGCCACCGCGTATGCCGTCCGATCCGGTCCGTCTGCCGGATCCGCGCCCTGCGCGTTCTCCTGCGTTCCGCTCCCCCGCTGCGCCGCGGTCTGGGCCGAGCTCTTCGCACAGGACGCTCCAGCCTCGCTCTGTGGCGCCTCCGGCGCGCCGTCCTGCGTTTCTCTGCTCACGGGATGCCCTGGGACCTCATCCATCAG
>CAMVAJ010000114.1 GCA_947165425.1 uncultured Clostridia bacterium | reverse complement strand
CGCGCGTCACGCTTTTCTGCCCGCGAAGGCCCTTCATTTGCTCGTCCAGTGCAAGCTGCCGTTCCCGTCTTTCCAGGAACGCTTTCTTTGTTTCCCGGTCCGGCCCGACGCAAACGCTGCCGGCGCCGCCGTCCAGAAGGACTTCGCAGCCCTCCGGCGCGGCGTCCATGATCCCCGCCGCGCCGATGATTGCGGGAATCCCCATGGTTCTGGCCATGATCGCGGTATGGCCGTTGACGGAGCCGCCGGCGGTAATCAGGCCCAGCAGTTTCGTCTTGTCCAGCTGCACCGTCTCGCTGGGCGACAAATCCTCCGCCGCCAGGATCACCTGCCCCGGCAGTTCTGCGGCAGCGCCGTCGCCGCCGGACAGGCAGGCGGCGATCCGGCTGCACACGTCCTTGATATCCGCCGACCGTGCCTGAAGATAGGGATCGTCCAGGGAAGCAAACTCTTCCGCGAGCGCCGCGCCGGTATCCATGACCGCCGCCTCGGCGCCGAGCCCCTTTTCACGGATCAGCGTCTCCACGCCGTCCGTCAGGTCCGGGTCTTCGGCCAGGAGCTGGTGCCCCTCCAGAAGGGCGGCCGCCTCCTCGCCGGAGCGCTGACGCACCTGCTCCGCCAGTATGCCGAGTTGTTCCACGGCCCGAGCCTGCGCGGCCACGAAACGCTCCCATTCCGCATCCGGGTCCGTGGCGGCAGTCCGACGGATCACGTTCTCCGCCGGACGATGGAAATACAGGGGGCCGCAGGCCAGCCCCGGGGACACCCCAACGCCTTGTATGGAAATCATCAGCGTTCTCCTTATGAAAAGACGTCATTCGCACCGCGGGCGCAAACAATCACAGATTCTCCTTGAAAAAGGCTTCCAGCGCGGCGGCCGCAGCCTCTTCATTGTCGCCGCTGACACAAACGGTAACGGTCTCTCCCTGTTTCACGGCCATTTTCAGCACGGCGGAGCTGCGGAGCAGATTCACGGTGTTCTCGCCCTTGGTGATCGTCATCTCATGGCCGGGGAATTCCTTGACCTTCTTGATCAGCGGCGTGACGGTGCGCAGATGGATGCCCACGGGATCGGTAATGGTATATTGGAAGGTTTTCATGGCGCAATCATCCTCATGCCTGCACGAAGGCCGGCGTATTCGCCGGGGCGTTCAGCAGCTTCTCCAGCTTCTCATCCAGCTTCAGCAGGGAAATGGAAAATCCTTCCATATCCAGTGAGGTCATGTAATTGCCGACGATGGTCTTTGCGATGACCAGCCCCTTGCCCGTCAGCGCCTCATGGATATGCCGGTTGGCGATGAAAAGCTCCATCAGCGGCGTGCCGCCCATGCCGTTGACCAGGACCGCGATCCGGTCGCCGGCTTTATAAATGCCCTCGGCCAGGATTTTGTCCAGGAGCTTGTCGCAGATATCGTCGGCTGATCCCATCTTCTCCCGGTTCACGCCGGGCTCGCCGTGAATGCCGAGGCCGATCTCGATCTCGTCTTCCGCCAGTTCAAAACTGGGCTTGCCCGCCGCCGGGACCGTGCAGGCGCTCAACGACATGCCCATCGAGCGGACATTCGCGATAACCTTCTCCGCCACACGCTTGACATTTTCCAGATCGCCGCCGACCTCGGCGCAGGCGCCCGCGATCTTGTGGACGAAGATCGTGCCGGCAATGCCGCGCCGCCCTGTCGTCCATGTGCTGTTTTCCACGGCCACGTCGTCGGCCACAACGACCTTCTCCACCTGGATGCCTTCGTCGGCAGCCATATCCGCGGCCATCTCAAAATTCATGACGTCGCCGGTGTAATTCTTGATGACCAGCAGCACGCCCTTGCCGCCGTCTGCGGCCTTGATGGCCTCGTAGACCTGATCCGGCGTCGGGGAGGTAAACACGGCGCCGGCCACGGCTCCGTCCAGCATGCCCTTGCCCACAAAACCGCCGTGGGAAGGCTCATGGCCGCTGCCGCCGCCGGAAATCAGCGCGACCTTTCCAGCAGAGCCGCCGGCTCTGACCAGCACATCCAGACCGTCCAGCCGCCGCACATGCTGGGGATAAGCAGCAGCGATGCCGTCGAGCATCTCATTGACCACATTGTCGACTTCGTTGATGAGCTTTTTCATTGCTTTTTCCTCCTCTGATCAAGTGTGAATAGTGATAGACTCTTAAAGTTTTTCTTCTCCCCGGGCGCTTTCCGCGGCCTGGATCACTTCCTCCAGGGACGCGCCGGTGGACGCTTCGATCACTGCCACCACGGCGCCCTCCACGAGAGGCGCGTCGGCAATCTTGGCCGGGAACTCCCCGTCCAGCAGCTCGATCGCCGCCTCCGCGCTCATGATGCCGCTGCCGAGATCGACCAGGACGGCCACGCCGTCGCCGTCGTTGGCGCTGCGAAGAGCGTCCAGGATCCGCATCGGATCGGTTCCCAAAGAGCCGTCCTCCAGCCCGCCGGCAGGAATCATTTTCTCGTAATCGGAAGCCATCTGCAGCGCGAGTTCGCACACGCCCTCGGCAATCTTGCTGCTATGGGAGACAATGACCATTCCTACCATGCGCTCACCCCCGCAGGAAGTCCCGGACGGCTTCCATGATCAGCGTCGCGGAAGTAGCGCCGGGGTCCTGATGCCCGATACTGCGGTCGCCCAGATAGCTCGCCCGCCCCTTGGTGGCGCGGATCGTCTTGGTGAACTCCACGCCGTCCCTGGCGGCGGCGCAGGCCGCGTCCATCGCTTCGGACAAATCGGAGCCGGACTCCAGCTTTTCCCTGTAAGTCTCCAGAGCCGGAATCAGGGCGTCCAGCATGGTCTTCTCTCCCTGGGCAGCCTTGCCGCGTTTCTGTATCCCCGCGATGGCGGCGTCCAGAATGGCAGGAACATCTGCGGCCTCAAGGCGTTCCTTTCCGGCAACGGCTTTTCCGGCTTCCATGAAGGCGGTTCCGTAGAGCGGTCCCGAAGCGCCGCCCACGGTAGACAAAAGCGTCATGCCGGTCTTTTTGAGGACCGCGCCGACGTCGTCGCTGTCCTGGGGAACCTTCTCCAGGACGGCCTGAAAGCCACGGGCCATGTTGACGCCGTGATCCGCGTCGCCGATTTCCCGATCCAGTTCCGTCAGATACTCCTTGTTGTCGATGATCCTTTCCGCGATCCGGCTGATACATTCGTAAATCCTTGTCCCCATACCTCACAACGCCTCCCGTACTCGAAAATGATAGTTTCCCGCTTGTCCCCGGAGCCGCATTTTTCTTCCATTATATACGGCTATACTATATTGAAGATTATATCAGAGTGCGCTTTGTTTTTCTACTGTTAAGATTTTTCATAAAATTTTACAATTCCATTGCTTTGCGCTATCATAAAATCAATGATTGTCATTGACGGCACGACGCCGCGCAGCTGCGGAAAGATATCGCGGCTCTTGAGGGCTGCCGCGTTTTTTTGGACGGCGGGATACGGCGCGGAGTTTTTTGGGGGGCGTATAGGAATGGAAATCTTTCATAACGATTGGGCGAATTATTTGAACGACGAGCTGCGAAAGCCGTATTACCGCGAGCTTCGCGCGTTCCTGATCAACGAGTACCGCACGACGCGGATCT
>CAMVAJ010000113.1 GCA_947165425.1 uncultured Clostridia bacterium | reverse complement strand
CGGAGCCGACGCAGGAACCGGCCCCGGAGCCCGCGGCGGAGGAATGGGACTTCACCGTGCTTGTGGAGCGCTCCGAGCAGGAGTATACGGCGGAGGACGGCACGGTGATCGCCAAGGAGAGCGTTGAGCGGCCGGTTCTGGCGCTTGTGAACGCCGGCGGCGAGGCCTACGCCGACACCGAACCCGGCCGGGGCGTGACGGCGCAGCAGCTTGCCATCTGCCAGACCTTCAACGACGCAGCGGCCAACCTGGGCGTCTGGGACATCGACATCGAGGAAGAAGGCCGCACGATCTACGAAATGCGGAAGGAGTCCGGCGACGAGATGCCCCCCGTAGGCAGAGAGATCACCGTATCGGAGATCTACCGGAACGGAAGCCTGCTAAGCGTCCTGGAGGGGGATTATGCCTATCTGGGCGGCGCGCACCCGGACTACGGCCTGCGCGCCTGGAATTATGACCTCGGCGGCGGAAGGTTCTTCGATCTGATGGACCTGACCGACCGCCCGGCGGAGCTGCGGGAGACCATCGCCTATGAAGTCGCCGCGCAGATCGCCGCCAGCGAGATCCGGGAGGGCTATTATGAGGACTGGTTCGACCGGATCCTGGCAAAGGAGAGCTTTGAAGCCTGTTTCGGCGCGGAGGGCATGACGGTCTTTTTCCAGGAATATGACATCGCGCCCCATGCCGTGGGTGTTCCGGTGTTCGAGATCCCTTACAGCTCCATCAGCCGGTTCCTGAACGCCTACGGGGAACAGCTGCTGGATCTGCCTTTGGAAGCGAAGGTGATCGGTGACTTCCATGAGGCGCAGCGCCTGTGGAGCTGGCTGGAAGCCGGCGCGCCGGTGGATTATAGCGACAGCCGCACAGAGGGCGATATCTGGTACTTCCGCGTCGATGATCCGGTCGTCCGCACCCTTGCGGATGTGAAGGCGATGCTGTCCGGGTATGTGGACGAGAGCTTCGTAGAGGAACAGCTTGCCGGAAATGGCGTGCTCCGCGAGTTTGACGGCGTGCTCTATGCGGCCTCCGTGGGCCGGGGGGACGATCTCTCCATCGCCTCTGTGGATTATGCTGCGCAATTGAGCGGCGAGGGCGGCAAGGTCATCGTGACGATCCATCGCCAGGACTATGACGACGCCGCGGGCGACTGGGTGCCGACCGGCGAGTCCGACGTCCACGAGTTCCCCTTCACGCTGCGCTCCGGCCACGCCGTTTTCAGCACGATGGAGAACATCTATTGACGGAAGGTTCCCCGGAGTGTGATCGCCAAGACCGCCCACACGGGATCAGCCCGCTATCCTTCCGCGGCGAAACCGGGAACCGGATAAAGCCCGGCGCTGCCGCTCCCGGCTCTGAACAGCAGCGGAGGCTCTGCTTTTCCGGGATAGTCTCCGTTGTTTTCACCGGAAAAGCATAAGGCTGCTTTTCAGCATGCGGTTCACAAAGGCTGTGATCGTTTCCTTGTCGTATTTGGCATAGCCCTCCACGAATACGTGCAGCAGCCCGTTGGAAAGGTGGGTATACAACAGATCCAGATCGTCCTCCGTGGCTTTGGGCAGCTGCTGCCGCCAGTGGGCGAGGCTTCTGTCCCGGGCGAGGGAGATCATCCTCCGCAGCACGGAGGAACTCATGTTGCCGAATATGAGCACGTCGCAGGCGTCGCGGTTATTTTCGACAATGCCGTAGAACGCTTCGATCATGGATGAGACATGGAAGGATCTCTCAAGGACCAGAGCCTGCCCGAAAGCGTCTACCAATTCGTTCTCGATGCTCTCCAGGAGGGCAAAGCAGTCGCTGTAATGGGAATAGAAGGTGGCGCGGTTCAGTTCAGCCAGGTCGCAGACCTCCTTCACCGTGATCTTGTTGATCGGCTTCTCCTTCAGGACCTTCAAGAGCGATTCTTTCAGGATCCTCTGGGTATAACGCACCCGTGCGTCCGTCTTCTTCATATTGATTACCCGACCTCATTTTCAAAGTTTTTCCAGATAAGCAACAGGCCGCTCCGGTCTGTTGCTTATTTTTCAGTTCCGGAAGATGTGACGATTGATTTTCCCGCCCCGTTAGAATACGATATCGGCGAAAGTTAATCAACATCTATGCTGATATTTCCGGAGGCAACGGCGATGAAAAAGTATCTCGTCACGGGAGCGACGGGCTTTCTCGGAAGAACCGTAGCAGCGGAGCTCCTCGCGCACGGTGCGATGGTATATGCGCTGGTCCTGCCGGATGATCCGCTGGCCGCGGCGCTGCCGGAAGGCGTGACCCCGGTCATCGGAGACGTCTGTGACGTTCCTTCGCTTGCCCGCCTCTTTTCCTTTTCAGACTCGGAAACCATCGTGATCCACTGCGCGGGGATCGTTTCGATCTCTTCCCAGCCCGGGAAGGACCTGTACAGGGTGAATGTTGAGGGGACCCGCAATATCCTGAGCCAGTGCTTTTTGCACAACGTAGGGAAGCTCGTCTATGTGAGCTCTGTCCACGCGATCACGGAAGCGCCGCCGGGACTGGTGATGACCGAGCCGGCCAGCGTATCCGCTTCCCTTGTGAGCGGGCATTACGCAAAGAGCAAGGCGATGGCGACGAGCCTGGTCATAGACGCGATCAGAAACGGGCTGACGGCCTGCCTGGTCTTTCCCTCCGGCATCATCGGCCCCGGGGATGCCGGGGAAGGCAGCATCACCCATATGCTGTCGTCCTTCCTCGCGGGAAAGCTGCCCTTCGCGGTGCGCGGCGGCTATGACTTTGTGGATGTCCGGGATGTGGCAAAGGGGATCGTGTCCTGCGCCGAGCGGGGAAAGTCGGGCAGCGGCTATATCCTCTCCGGGCACTATGCCTCGATCCGCGAGATCCTGGAGCTGGTGAAAAAGGAGACCGGCCTGAAGCGGGCCGTGCATTGCCTGCCCATCGGCCTCGCAAAGCGGATCGCGCCTTATTATGAACGCATCAGCGAGAAGAAAAGCAAAAAGCCTTTCTTCACTCCGTATTCGATCGCGGTTCTGGCTTCAAACGGCCTTTTCAGCCATCAGGCTGCGACGGCGGCTTTCGGCTATGCGCCGAGACCCCTCCCGGAGACCCTGCGGGACACGCTGCTATGGCTGCGGGGCGAATGACCGCGGTCGTCAAGTGTTCAGAGACAAAAGAGGCTGCGGGTTTGATTCTGATTTTCCGGTGAACGGGGCCTGCCTGTGTTGTTCTTATGTTCTTTCCGGCCTCCCGGATCTTTGGGCTTTTCTCATTTCCACCGGTCACGGCGGCTTATGCATACCGACCATTTCTTCACTCCTCCGGTAACTGTTGATCAAACCGGCGTGTGCGATTGTTTGATCTTCCGTTACTCCATCGGACACGGGATCGGGCTGTGGATCAGGGAGAAATCCCTCCTGATTCACAGCCCGGTCTTATTTGCTTTACCACAGACGGGCAAGCCTGTGGGCGCTTCTTCGGGATTTTTACACCCAACAGGCGTCACCCGGTCTGATCGGCGCAGGGAAAAGCATCTCGGTCTGATCGGTAAAGGGTAGCCGCTGGTGATTACGGCAGCCCCGTTTTGACTAGCAAAGACAGCTTTTCCTGCCGGCAGTCAGCCGGCGGTATACGGGCAGGAGCAGAAGCATCATCAGGAAAAAGCTCACGTCATAGCTCAGATACACCACGCGCATTGTCTGAAATACCGGGATCAGCAGCGTGCACCAGAGTACGCGGAAGACGGCATAGCACA
>CAMVAJ010000112.1 GCA_947165425.1 uncultured Clostridia bacterium | reverse complement strand
CTTCTTTAAGGGTTTTTGCAAACCCTGTTTGTCCATTCTACAGGGGACATTTTACAGGGTTCATCTGCGCAAAAAGAAAACCCTCGAAAACGTAGTGTTTTCAAGGGTTTGTGGTGGTCGCAACAGGACTCGAAGAGAAAATGGGTCTGTTTTCTTGAATCAATGGAAGCCAAAAACGTAGATTTTTCAAGGGTTTTCTGACAATCACGAACAACGAAAAACAACCGCGTACAACCCCGGTTGGGGTACGGGTTGGGGTAAGCGTTGGGGTACGGAAAGCAAGCTGCATTGCGCCTCTTTCGGTCGGGTTATCAAATAAAATAGGCTGAAAGAGAAGGTCATCACCATGACAAATCTGAAAAAAGGAATCATTGAAAATGGCATTCATTATACCTTACATGGAGACTACTACGTCCCCAATTTGGAACTCCCCGAAGTTCCCCTTCAGACCATTGGGCACTATGGCCGGCTTCGCCTGAATTATCTCCAGGAGCACCGTCCCGGGCTGTATACCCGCCTGATCCTATCCGGCAAGCTTTACGAGCACCTGGCAGAAATTGATCAGATCAGCCGACGGCGAATGGAGCAAATCATCCCCGGGTTGGCTCAGACAGATGGAGTCGAAGAAATGCTGAAAGCAAAGGATCAGATGGCCTGGGTCAGACGGATGAACAACATCCGGCATCGGGCGGAAGAAATAATCCTCAATGAACTGATCTATGCATAAACATTGTCTACACAGCCGCCTCTCCGGAGGCGCTTTTATAATTCGGCCTTTTCTGAATCATTCCGGCCGTACAATCCTTCTGATAATTAAGTCAGCGATCAAAGCATCATTTGAATAAAACCGTGCAGATTATATTCAGAAAGGCTGGAAATCAAGGCAAAGATCTTCTATAATAAATTGTCTCTTATGTGCAACTGCTATCTGACTGTCGAAGGAGCATGGAAGCGTGGTCAAAAACAACGTTGAAATCGATATAAAAGTCATGTGCATTGAAGCCGGAACAACACAGGCCAAGCTGGCGCAGCAAATCAAGACTACACCTGCCTACGTCAATCGTGTGATCCGGCAGAAGGAAACGGTTGTCAACAAAACCTTTATCAGCATGGTCGAAGCTTTGGGCTATGATATTCAGCTGACCTATGTGAAACGGACTGAAAATGGAGAAGGTGGTGATCAACGATGAGTGAGAGGATTCCCATTCTGCCGGAGGCGCTCCTGGCGCTGATCAGACACGGAGAAAACCACCAGATCGAATATGAGGAGGACCGCTCCCGGCGTGGGTACGGTCCTCCTCGTTATGGCTCACAGTATGGGATCAGGGATTACTCTCCGTCAGTCTGGGCGGGCTCCCCGCTGGAAGGGGCGCCCTCGAAGTAGTTGGATTTGGCCGGCGGGTTCCAGCTCTTTGGGAGGTCCTTGTGCGTCCACTTCTGGGCGATGCTGACGTCCTTGCGCACGCTCACGAGGATATCGTTCACGTTGAAGTAGCCCACCCGGGCCAGATACTGGGGAATGTAGTTCGTACTGATGATCTCCGCATAGGCGGCAAAGTATTCAGCGGATTTCTTCAGGTGAGCGACGCTCTTCTCCTGCCAGGCCGCGTCCCCGGTCTCGTTGAACACCCGGATCTCAATGGCGCCCTCGATCCGCTCCGCGTAGAACAACCCCAGGTAGGCCATGGCTTCGTCGTCGGAGACCAGCGCCCAGAATTCACGCTCGGCGAAGGTCATGTTTTCAGAGGGCTGCAGGCTCGCCCGGATCTCCGCCGTCAGGGCCAGCGTCTCGTTGGCGTAGGCCCGCAGGTTTTCCGCGACCGTCACCGGGGTCTCTGTGATGGGCTCGCTCTCGTCCCCCTCTGCCAGGCGGAATGCGTACTCCTCGATGGACATGTTGGCGTTGATATCCAGCACGTTGGTGCTCTTCATCCAGCGTTTGATGTCCTGGTAGCCCGCCGCACTGGGATGGCTCCAGTTGCCCGCCACGAACCAGGTGTAGTCGGAGTTGCCCCGGGTGTAGACCTTGTTGACCTCGGGGATGATCTTGCCTGCGGCGCTGGTGGCCCTGTACAGGGTCTCCGTGCCGTCCATGCCGTCGTAGTGGTCTGCGAAGATGTCGTAAATGCGCTCCCGGGACATGTGCTTGTCGTACATCAGGCGGCCCAGCAGCATGTAGTTGTACCAGTGCTTCTTCATGTACTGCTGCCCCTGCAGGACCGGGTCAGTGCTGGAGTAATCCTTGCCGTAGAAGTAGCCGTCGGAGCCGGTGACCAGGCCCAGCACCTTGTCCGCGGGAATGTTGTTCACAAAGTCGATCATGAAGTCCGGATCGCCCCAGCGCATGTCGAAGTTGTCCTCATTCCGGCAGTTCAGCCACAGGCCGGCGCCTTCCGGCAGCATCTCCACGAACATGTCGCTGTTCCGGGGCGTGCTGGTGGCGTACATATGGGTGCTGGTGTAGCCGCGCACGAAGGTCACATTGCAGTTCAGGTCGGCGTACATATCCATGTAGATCTGCTTGTCCGCCTCCTGGAACATCACCTGGAACTCCCGGTCCGGCGTGGCGGCCAGGGCCTCATTGATGCCGTGCACATACACGTCGTGCATCCACTGCATGTTCCTCTGCACGCCCTCGGCGGAGTTGTCCCAGCCCATGTTTTCGCCGGGATTGAGGCCGACGCCGATCAGGTCGGGATATGTCTCGATCAGCGCCTTCATGCTCCGGCCGAGGTAGTCGCAGAGCACCTCATTCTCCTGGTCGTTGGTGATGCCGTACTTGCCCTGCTCGCCGAAAGTGTAGAGGTGGCGGAAGAGGAAGAGGAACCCGATGCCCCGGTCCTTGGCGTAGGCCATGACATCCTGCCAGAAGGCGATCTTCTCCTCGATGGTCATCTCCTTGACGACCTCATAGTTCTCCCAGTCCTCCGGGCGGACGGCGTTGCTCAGGTCGCCCTTGAAATTGCTGTCCAGGGGCGCAGTGGAGCGCCACACGTCGTTCAGGGCGATGTCCTCATAGCCCTCCACCTTCACCAGGGAGGGGAAGGAGTTGCAGGTCCAGACCTGCACCGTGTTCATGCGGTTGCGGGCCAGGTTGTCCAGGTATTCGTGCCAGAAGTCCATCTCCCAGACGGTGCCGATGTTCTTCTGGGCGTTCTCGCCGGGGGAATTGTAGGAGGGGGTGCGCATGTCCATGGGCACCGGGCAGAGCATGCCGCGGTTCTGGACATAGGGGGCGCCCTCGGTGTTTTCCACGCGCTCCGGGCCGTAGAGGCTGATGAGCTCCGCCACCTCCAGGCCGCCGTACATCAGGCCGCTGGCATCGCCGCCGGTGATGGTGATGGTCTTTCCCTCCACGGTCACCCGGTAGGCCTCCCGGCCCAGGTTTTCATCAATGGGGGCAAAGACGATGGTCCACTCGGGATTCTCGCCCAGCCCGATGCCGCGCTCCCTCAGGGCCGTCCCGATGTCGCCGGCGGCGAACTGCGCCTGCGGGCAGTCTGCGCCGAGGACGGCGGCCCAGGCTGTGACAGCGGGAAGCTCTTTCTCCGGTGCCTCCCCGTAGGCCGCTGTAGAGATCACGGGGCGGGAGGGATCCGCGTCAGAAGCGCCCACGGGCGTTTCAGCGGGAGAAGTCTCTGTTGTCTCAGCAGGGGCAGCCGTCTCGGGTGCCTTGCCGCCGCGGGACTCGAAGCTGTTCACGCGGCCGCGGATCTCGCCCTGGCCCGAGA
>CAMVAJ010000111.1 GCA_947165425.1 uncultured Clostridia bacterium | reverse complement strand
CCAGCATTACAAAACGCGACTGGATATGTAAATTATTTAATTGAGATTAGTATTAGCCCTATCTCCCCATCTTTGATGGGGAGATGTCGCCGCAGCGACAGAGGGGCCGGTTTCTTGCGATATAGCAGGTTTATTTGAGAGATATATTACTCGCCAGCGTTCTCCGTCGCGGGCTCCTGTGAAGGCACCTCCGCGGGCTCGTCCGATTCCGCGGGCTGGCTCCCGGGCGCGGGCGCCTCGTTCACCTCATCGGATTCCTGCGGCTTTTCATCTTCATCCGTGCTTTCCGCTTCTTCGGACGGTGCGGGCTGTTCCTCCTCAAGCGGAGCCACGGAGAGGTCGCTCACGGACACGCTGTTGCCGTTGCCGATGTTGCCGCACTGGATGCCGAAGTACAGCGCCGTGTCCTCCGCGGTGAAGGTGACCGTGTGCGTGCCGGGCTGATTGTCGAAGGTATAGCGCTGGTCGATATCGGCGGATTTCAGGAAGAAGAACTCGCCAACCCCGTTGTCGCCCGTGAGGGTGAAGGTCGCGGAATAGGTCTTGCCCTGCTCGAGCGCGATGCCGGAGTCAAAGATCGCTTTGGAGTTCCAGACGTCGCCGTTGTCGTCGGTATCCGTGATCGTGATCGTGTCCTGGCTGAGGGTCTCCGCGCAGTTCTCGCTGCTGGTCTGCATCCCGGGAATGCGGTAAATGCCGTTGATCGTGGCGGTCACGTCGTTCCCCTCACCGATATCCCCGAACTGCATGCCGGCGTAGAGCTTGCTGTCCTCCGCCTTGAATTTCGCGGTGTGATCGCCGGGCGTGTTGTCGAAGGAATAACGGTTGTCCAGATTGTCCTCCTTGCAGAAGAAGAACTCGCCGACCTTCTCCTTGCCGGCAAGGTTGATGTTGGCGGCATAGAACTTGTTCTCCTCCAGGATCTCGCCCAGGAACAGAAGAAGCTTGGAGGACCAGACATCATTGTTATCGCTGGTGTCGACCGCGTTGATCACGGTCTGCTCGTCCGTGCTCTCCACCTGGTAGGTGCAGTTCTCCGCGATCAGAACGCTCGGCACCTCCTGCTGCGGCTCGTCCCCCGGCTTATAGCGGACCGTGACGGTCTCCTTTTTCTTTTCCTTCAGCTCTGTGATGGAAAACCTGACGCTGTTGCCCGCGCCCAGGTTGCCGAACTGCATGCCGATATAGAGCTTGCCGCTCGCGGCCGTGAACACCACGCTGCCCGAGCCCGCCTGATTTACAAAGGTCGCGTCATCCCGGTTGTTGATGTCCGCGGATTTGCAGACGAAGAATTCGCCGACCCCGTGAACGCCGGTCAGGCTGAAGTTCAGGGTGTAGGTCTTGCCGACTTCCAGCGCCATGCCGGTGTTATACAGCAGTTTGGAGTTCCACACGTCGTTGTTGTCGTGGGTGTCGGTGGCGATGATCACGCCGTCTTTGGCATCCACCGTGCAGTTCTCCGCACGCAGCACCGCCGGGTTCGCGGACTCGGACAGCCTGGACAGGTTGGTGACGGTCGCTGTCACGCGGTTCCCCTTGCCCAGATTGCCGACCTGCATGCCGATATAGACCCTGTTCCCGGCCGCCTTGAAAGTGATGCTCCTCGTTCCGTCCTCGGCGGCAAAGGTCTCGTCATAGCGCTCGTCGATGTTTTCGCTTTTACAGAGGAAGAATTCGCCTACGCCGTTCTCCCCGGCGAGGCTGAAGCTGATGGTGTACTGCTCGCCGGGCGTCAGCTCCACGCCCGCGTCGAGCAGGAGCTTGGAGCTCCATACATCGCTGTTGTCGTCCGTGTCGGTGACGGTCAGCTGGTTCCCATCCACGACGGCCTCGCACTGCTCAACCAGCTTAATGTCCGTGTCAGACAGCTGGACAAGGCTTTCCGCACAGCTCACGGCCGCGCCTCCGAGCACAAGAGCAAACAGTATGGCGCTGATGATCAGAGCAGCATACTTTGCGGTTTTTCGGGTTTTCATCTGGCTACGCTCCTTTTCATGGGGATCATCCGGTCAGAACAGAAACAACGTCCGCGAGCGAGGTGAGTTTTACATTTTGTAAACCATTTTGTAAAACATCACTTTTCATCTTGTAAACATCATATCCTATCATTTCCATTTTGTCAACGTGTTTTGCACATTTTTCCGTTTTCGTCTTTCACCGCGCTTCCCGGGATTGCGGGCACGTCCGGGTTCCTTGTTTTTGCCCCGCTTTTCCTGTATAATGGCCCCAGCAAAAGAGGTGATTCCCATCGTCGTCCATCCCTTCGGGCCGCTGTTCAGCGAGCGGAGCCGCGTCCTGATCCTCGGCTCCTTCCCCTCGGTCAAATCGCGGGAGCAGCAGTTTTTCTACGGCCATCCGCAAAACCGCTTCTGGCCCGTCGTCGCGGCGCTCTTTGACCGGGAGACGCCGCGCAGCATCCCCGAAAAGCGGGAGCTGATCCTCTCCTGCCGGCTCGCCCTGTGGGACTCCATCGCCAGCTGCGAGGTGACCGGCTCCTCCGACGCCAGCATCCGGGATGTGCGGCCCAACGACCTGCGGGTCATCCTGGATCACGCTCCGATCGCGCTGATCTGCTGCAACGGCCGCAAGTCCCACGAGATCTATGAGAAATACATCCACCCGGCCACGAGGCGCGAGGCTCTCTGCCTGCCCTCCACCAGCCCCGCCAACGCCCAGTGGTCGCTGGCAAAGCTGGTCGCCGCCTGGGAGATCGTGCGCACCGCCGTGGAATCCGATTCGCACAGTTTCTAGAAACCTCCCCGGCTTGCCGGGGAGGGGGACCGCCGCCCTCCGCGGGGCGGCGGTGGAAGGGCCGGTTTTCAGCCCGTCATCCTTATGTATTCTCCTGTTTCAGGAAAAGAAAGGGGCCTTCTCCATGCTGTTCCACCGCAAAAAGACCGCCGCGCCTGTCCGGCCCGCCTACGATCCCGCCGAGAAAACCCCGGTCATCCGCTGCTCCATCTGTACCGGCGAGCAGGTGGCGGGCTTCCGCCGCAAGGCCGACGGCAAGTTCGAGGAGCTGATGCTCCTGCGCGGCCCGGCCGATCTTGAGGCCTTCCGCGCCCGCTACGGCGTCGAGGGCGAGATCGAAAAAATCTACTGATTTCTGCATATATTCATCGATCTGTGAATATTTGCAGAAAAAATGCAAATCGGGGTTGACTTTTCTGCATGAAAGGTGTATATTCCGTGCGTACCAATCAACAGGGAGGAAACCTCGATGAAGAAGCCTGAAGAAATCAAGAAAATCGTACTCGCCTACTCCGGCGGTCTGGATACGTCCATCATCATCCCGTGGCTGAAGGAGACCTACCCCGGCTGCGAGGTCATCGCCGTCTCCGGCAACGTGGGCCAGGCCGACGAGCTGGAGGGCCTGGAGGAGAAGGCCAAGAAGACCGGCGCGTCCAAGCTCTATGTTCTGGACCTGACCGACGACTATGTGGAGAACTACATCATCCCCACCATGCAGGCTGGCGCGGTCTACGAGGACTATCTCCTGGGCACCAGCCACGCCCGCCCCTGCATCGCCAAGGGCCTGGTGGAGATCGCGAAGAAGGAGAACGCCGACGCCATCTGCCACGGCTGCACCGGCAAGGGCAACGACCAGGTGCGCTTCGAGCTGGCCATCAAGCACTTCGCCCCGGAGATGACCATCATCGCCCCCTGGCGCATCTGGGACATCAAGAGCCGCGACGAGGAGATCGACTACGCCGAGGCCCACAACGTCCCGCTGAAGATCAACCGCGAGACCAACTACTCCAAGGACAAGAACCTCTGGCACCTGAGCCACGAGGGCCTGGACCTGGAGGACACCGGCAACGAGCCCCAGTATGAGAAGCCC
>CAMVAJ010000110.1 GCA_947165425.1 uncultured Clostridia bacterium | reverse complement strand
CCGTGCAGAAGCCCTCCAGCCGCTCCACCATCACCCGGCCGTACCAGGTGCGGTCGAAGATGCAGATGTGGCCGGTGCGGGGCAGGCGGGTCCAGAAGCGCCACAGGTACTGGCGGTTCAGTTCGTGGGGCAGCGGCGAGGCGATGGGGTGCACGTCGAAGCCGCGGGGGTCTAACGGATAGGCCACCCGGCGGATGTTGCCGCCCTTGCCCGCGGCGTCCCAGCCCTCATAGCACAGGATCACGGGGATCTTCCGGCGGTACAGCACGTTGTGCAGTTCGCTCAGGCGCTCCTGCAGCTTCTTCAGCTGCTTCTTGTACTCCTTGTCGTCGATCGTGGGCGACAGGTCCACCTCCGAAAGCTTCGGAATCGCCACCAGGGGGAATTCCTCGTCAAAGGGCTCGCCCACATAGCGGCCGTTTTTCAGACCCGCGTCGACCAGCTCCACCAGGTCCCGCATGGCGTCGCGCACGGCGTCCTTGCGCTTGATGCCGTTCAGGACGTGCCAGGGAATGACCTCCCCGGTCTTCTCCATGAAGCCCTCGTAGGCCTCCAGGAAGCGCTTGTACTCCCGGTGCTGCCACAGGTCGTCGTTGGTCACGCGCCACTCCGTGTCCGGGGACTCGGACAGCTTGCGCAGCCGCTTGAACTGCTCGTCCTTTTCGATGTGCAAAAACAGCTTCAGCACCAGATACCCGCCGTCGCGCAGCTGGCGCTCAAATTCGTTCACCTGGCGAATCCGGCGACGGAACTCTTCCTTGGTGATCTCGTGGCGCAGGAACTTCTGCACCGCGCCCTCCATCCAGCCGGAATCCAGGAAGGTGATCTTGCCGTTCTGGGGGATGGCCTTCACATACTGGTACAGGAACGGATAGCGCTCCTGGGTCTCCGGCACGACGGCCGGAGAGACGACGCTGTAGAAGCGGGGGTCGATCTCGCTGATCAGCTCCTTGATCAGGCTGCCCTTGCCCGCAGCGGCCCAGCCCTCGATCAGCACGATCACCGGCAGCTTCGCGTCACGGATCATCTGCTGCTGGGCCAGCAGCCTGGCCCGGAGTTCCTTGATCTGCGCCTGGACGACTTTCTTGTCCTCCGGCTTCTTCGTCTCTTGTTCCTTCAACATGGATAACCGCCTCCTCTGCCGTCGATCAGCAAATTGTCTTATGTCATTCCTGCCCATCGGCCCCTTTGGCCGCGATCTGTTCCACCAGCGCGCGCTGCTCATACAGCACGCAGCCGCCCACGTGGTCGTTGTCCAGCACGCCGCCCTCCCGAAGCGCCGTGAACAGCGGGGATTGCAGCGCCCCCCGCACGCCCATGTCGCGCACGTTCACATCCGAATAGGGCGAAAACGGGCAGGGCTCCGCGCCGCCGTGGGAGTTGATGTGGAAAAAACCCCGGCCCGCCGCCATGCAGCCCTCGTCCGCCTTCTCGTCCCCCGGGAAGGCCAGCGCGATCAGCTCCGGGAAGACCCTGCGAAGCGACTGGGTCGCCTCCAGCAAAAAGGCCCGCTCCCCGTCGCCGGGGGCCAGGTACCGCACCTCCTCCGTCATGGGCACATATTCGATGAAGATGGCCAGCTTGCAGCCCCGGTCGACCAGCCGGCGCATGAACTCCGGCGAGGTGACCGCGTGGATGTTCTCGGTAGTCACGGTGATGGACGCGCCGAACAGCAGGTTTTTGGCGTGCAGCCGGTCCATGGCGGCGATCAGCCGGTCGTAGACGCCCTCGCCCCGCCGCGCGTCGGTGATCGCCCGATCCCCCTCGATGCTCATCACGGGGATCAGGTTGCGGCACCTGTCCAGCTGGGCGAAGACCTTGTCGTCCATATAGGTGCCGTTGGTGAAGATCGGGAACAGCAGGTTCTTCATCTGCCCCGCCGCCTCGATCACGTCCCAGCGCAGCAGCGGCTCGCCGCCCGCCAGCATGATGAAGCTGACGCCCAGGTCCTCCGCCTCCCGGAAAACCGCCTTCCACTCCTCCGTGGTCAGCTGCTTCACCGGCTCGGCGTCCACCGTCGCCTCGTTGCAGCGGGAATAACAGCCGGCGCAGTGCAGGTTGCAGGCGCTGGTGATGCTGGCGATCAGGAAGGAGGGCACGTGCAACCCCTCCTTCTCCAGGTCCAGGCGGCGCTTGGTGGCCTTGGCGGCGGCCGCCGCGAACTTGACCATGAAGGCGCTCCCCCGGGGATCCCGCAGCGTGGCCTTCAGCGTGTCCGCCACGATCCTCTCGACGCCCTTGGCGATGTGCTCCTGAAGATTGAAACTCTGGCTCAATTTCCATGCCTCCTTGTGCTTCATCGTCAGCGGTTGATTCAACTATATCGAAGATGCTTGTGCTTGTCAATGGCCAATCGCGCCGGATATCCACCGCTCCAGCACTTCGTCGTCGTACTCCACCCGATCGGAAAACGCCCTGGCCCGCTCCGCGAGCGTGGACAGCTCGCCGTCCGTCCAGCCGGAGACGATCTGTTCATAGGCGCGCCGGATGAAATCGACGCGCGCCTCCAGGCGGCCGTCGTACAGCGCGTCCGGCAGGTGGCGAAAGATCAGCGTCTCCATCAGCCGGGCCCGGGGTCCCTCCTCCTCGATGGAGGCCAACCAGCGCCCGCGCAGGTCGAAGAGGTATTCCTCGTCCTCCGTCATCGCCTCCGCGCCGTCGCCCTCCAGGCGGATCAGCCGCAGGGGGCGCGGCCAGGACAGGATCAGCCGCGCGGCCGCCTCGCAGACCAGGCCCAGGCCCATCTCCACCCGGTCGGAAAAGTAGTTTCGGAACCGGGGGTGGTCCCGGCAGATCTGGCAGAGCGCGCCCTCGCCCTCGCGCAGGATGAGCCGGCACAGGTTGTCGCCGTTCAGCAGCGGGCAGCGCCCGTCCTCCGTCAGCACGAAGTGGGGCGTGCCCTCCCGGCTGATGCCGCGCCGCAGGCGTTCACCGAACGCGCCGGGCAGGCGGTCATAGCGGGCAAGGCTCTCCTCGTCGATGTCGATCTCCCAGCCCGCGCAGCAGGTGTGGCCGCACGCCGAGGCGGCGCAGCGAAAGGAGGGATAGTATTCGGGCACATAGACGTTCATGGCGTCACCCCGCGTTTCTCTTGTGTTCTTTACGGTGCTTTCCAACTGCAAAGCCGCTTGTGTCCGGTGGGCCTCTATGGTATGATAGGCATGCAGGCGCCGCGCGAGACCGTCGGGAAGGATGGAGCCTGAAGGACCGATTCGGCATCAACATCAAGCGATACTGCCGGGCGGACGCGCCGCGCCGGAAGCCGCCCTGACGACGGGGCCGTTCCATCGACAATACCACGGGAGGGTCAAGCCATGCACACGCAGGAAGTCCTATTCTCCGTCTACACCCGTCCGGTCGACCCCGACGCCTATCCGGCGGGGCTGGCCAACGCCGTTCACCTGGCCTTTCAGCGCCCCGGCGGGGAGAGATGTCCACTGAACCGGAACTACGGCGTGCTGTTCGCCCCGGGATATATCTCAGCCGAGGACACCATCGTGCCGCTGGGCGTGCGCGAGCCCCGCGTCTTCGCCATGGAGGGCGGCTGGTTTGGCATCGCGGGCCGCCTGGTGTTTGAAAGCGGCGAACCGGCCGCGCGCCCGTCCGGTGACGCCTTCCTGTGGAGGACCCGGGATTGGATCCGCTTTGAGGAAATCGGCCCGGTGGACGGGGCGTCGCTGTCCAAATACGCGCCGGCGGAGGCCCTGGCCGTGCCGGATGAGATCGCCGAACCGGCCATCGCCTGGTGGAGCCCGATCCGGCAGGCGGAGCTCCGGCTGCCGCGGGAAGCCGTCGTCCGCGCCCCGTCCGACCTGGCCGATATTCGCGCCGAGGTCCTCTACAGCGACGGCTCGCG
>CAMVAJ010000109.1 GCA_947165425.1 uncultured Clostridia bacterium | reverse complement strand
ATCCTGGAGCGGATCGGGCTGGGCGGCTTCTTCGACGCGGTGGCGGACGGCAACTGCATCACCCACTCCAAGCCCCACCCCGAGGTTTTCCTGAAGGCGGCGGAGATGATCGGCCTCCGCCCCGGGGACTGCCTGGTGGTGGAGGACGCGCACGCGGGGGTGGAGGCGGCGGTGGCCGGCGGCTTTGACTGCGCCGCGATGGGCGACGCCCGGGACGACCCCAGCGCCGCGTGGCATCTGCAGGCCTTCTCGGACCTGCTGCGGCTGACGGAGGCGTGAGGGAAACGCGCAATTCTCCACACATAAAAGAATACCTAAAAGCCCGCGGTCCGGAGAACTCGGATCGCGGGCTTGATTTTGGGGTGGGCTTATTCAGGCGGGACGGACAGCGCGGCAGGGGACGCCCGCCGGCAGCTCATTCCACCGTGACGCTCTTGGCGAGGTTGCGCGGCTTATCCACGTCCAGTCCCCGGTTGACGCTGGTGTAGTAGCCCAGCAGCTGCAGCGGCACCACGGCCAGGGAGGAGACGAAGTGCTCGTCCGTCTTGGGGATATAGACCGTGAAGTTCACCGCGTCCTCCACGGAGAAGTTGCCGTTGGTGGTGATGCCCATCAGGTACGCGCCCCGGGACTTGCACTCCTCCATGTTGGAGACGGTCTTTTCAAACAGCCGGCTCTGGGTCAGCACGCCGATCACCAGCGTGCCGTTCTCGATCAGGCTGATGGTGCCGTGCTTCAGCTCCCCGGCGGCGTAGGCCTCGGAGTGGATATAGCTGATCTCCTTCATTTTCAGGCTGCCCTCCAGGGAGATGGCGTAGTCCAGCCCCCGGCCGATGAAAAAGATATCGTGGGTGTTGGCAATCTTGGAGGAGAACCACTGCAGCCGCTCCTTGTCCTCCAGCACGCGCTGGATCTTGTCCGGGATCGCGGTCAGCTCCTCCAGCAGATGGCTGAATTGGTCCGCGGTGATCATGCCCCGCACCCGGGCCATCTCCACCGCCAGGGCGTCCATCGCGACCAGCTGAGCGCTGTAGGCCTTGGTGGTGGCCACGGCGATCTCCGGGCCCGCCAGGGTATACAGCACGTGGTCGGCCTCCCGGGCGATGGTGGAGCCGATCACGTTGACGATGGCCAGGGTCGTCGCGCCCTGCTCCTTCGCCACCCGCAGGGCCGCCAGGCTGTCGGCGGTCTCCCCGGACTGGGAAATCACGATCACCAGGCTGTTTTCAAGCATCGGGACGCTGCGGTAGCGGAACTCGGAGGCCAGCTCCACCCGCACGGGGAGCTTCACTAAATCCTCGATCACATACTGCGCCGCCATGCCCACATGCCAGGCGGAGCCGCAGGCCACGATGTCGATCTGCGTCAGCGAGCGGATCAGCTCCTCCGTGAGGCAGGCGGCGGAGAGGTCCACGCGGCCGTCCTTCACCAGGCTGTTGACGGTGTCCCGCACGGCGGCGGGCTGCTCGTGGATCTCCTTGAGCATGAAATGCTCGTAGCCGCCCTTCTCGGCGGCCGCCGCGTCCCAGGTGATCTCCGTCAGGGGGAGCGTGACCTCGTCGCCGTTCAGGTCGTAGAACCGGACGCTGCCGGGTGTCACCCGGGCTACCTGCAGATTGTCGATGTAGTAGACGCTCCGGGTGTACTTCAGGATGGCGGGCACGTCCGAGGCCAGATAGGCGGCGTCGTCCGCGGTGCCGATCACCAGCGGGGAGTCCTTGCGCGCCGCGAAGATCTCGCCCGGGTAATCCTTGAACATCAGCGCCAGGGCATAGCTGCCCCGCACGCGGACCATGGTGCGGGTGATGGCGTCCACCGGGCCGATCTTATATTTCTTGTAATAATAATCCACCAGCTTGACCACGACCTCCGTGTCGGTGTCGCTGTAGAAGGCATAGCCGTGGCGCAGGAGCTTTTCCTTCAGCTCCGCGAAGTTTTCGATGATGCCGTTATGCACGCCCACCACGTCGGACTCCACGGCCCCGCTGCCCGAGCCGGTGCAGTTGCCGCTGACGTGGGGATGAGCGTTGACCATGCTGGGATCTCCGTGGGTGGCCCAGCGGGTGTGTCCGATGCCGCAGGTGCCCGGCAGGGAGCGCCCCTGATCGGTCTTGTCCGCGAGGTGATACAGCTTGCCGGTGGCCTTAACCACCTCCGCCAGCATCGTGCCGTCCCGGACGGCCAGACCGGCCGAGTCATAGCCCCGGTATTCCAGCTTGGCCAGACCGTCCAGCAAAATCGGCGCTGCCTGATGACTGCCCGTATATCCCACAATTCCGCACATGACGCGATGGCCCCTTTCTGTGTCCTGTATCGGTGGCAAATGGATTCGTGAAATTTTATGGCAGAGTGGCGGCTCCTGTCAACGGTTTCATTGTTCATTCGGTGTTTTTCCGCAAGAATAAAAGCCCCGGGGCGGGGGCCGAAAAAACGGCGATGGATCGGAAGGGGTTTCTGCGGCGCGGCCGATCAGCCGCCCGCCGCGCTTTGCAGCGCGCTCACCCGGCGCTCGATGCTCGCCCGGAACTGCTCGTCCGTCAGGGACGGATCCCGGGTGGCCTGCCAGACGGCGCAGGGCAGTTCACCGCAGTCCGCGCAGGTGGCGAAGCGGTGCCTGCCCGCGCAGCAGGCGTAGATGGGGCAGGGCTTCCCGGCGGGGGCGTGGAACACCTTCCCGCAGGTCTCGTTGCAGCCAGCACACCGCGCGCCGTGGAGCGGACACGCGGCGCAGTCCGTGCCGCAGACGGTCAGGCCCAGCGCCTCCCGCTGCTTCGCCTTCGGGAGGGACCGCAGCACCAGGCGGCGGGCGCGATCCAGCAGGGCTTTCACCACGTCCTTCGGCACCGCGCCGTCGGCCTTCACCGAGTTCCAGTGCAGCTTGTTCATATAGTAGCCGGGGATGATGTCCGGGTACTGCCCGCGCCAGAATTCGCCCTCGGTCGGCTCCAGCTTCAGGGTCACATAGACCGGTTGGTTCGCGTCGTCCCGGCAAACCGCCGCGAACATCTTCCCGCCGATATGGTAGCGGACCCAGTTCCACTCGGGCTGTACATCCCGGGTGACGCCCCGCAGGGACAGCAGATAATCGTCGATCCAGGGGTATCTCATGGCTGGCAGCTCCTTTTCTGTTTTCGCTCAGGGATGCGCGTTGCCTCGGGGTCACTCAGCCGCTTCCCGGTTTTGCTGTTCCGGGAAGCTGTTCAGCCAGGCCCGCTCGCCGAAGGGCTTCTTCTGCGGTGCCCTCGGCGCCTCCTCCGCCACGCCCACCGGCAGGATGCACACCAGCTCGTATTTATCGGGCACACGGAGGATGCGCGCAATACGGTCGCCGATCCGGTCCGTGTCGGTGATGTGGCCCTCGTACCAGCAGCTCTGGTAACCCAGGGCCGTGATGGCCAGCAGCATGTTCTCGATGGCGGCGGCGTAGTCCTGCACCGCGAAGCAGCGGTCGCGATAGGCGATGATCCGCTGGGTCAGGACGCAGATCATGGCGGGCGCGGTCCGGGCCACCGGCGGGTCGATCACCGCCTTGACGCGCTCCAGCAGGCCCGGGTCATCCACCGCGATCAGGCTGGTGGTCTGCTTGTTGCAGCCCGAGGGCGCCGCCAGTCCCGCCTCCAGGATTGCCCGCAGGTGCTCCCGGGGCACCCTGTCTGGCTTGTAGGGGCCGCGATAGCTGCGGCGGGACAGGATCAGGTCCAGCCCGCAGCTGGCGATATCCGATTCATGTTTCATCCGTTTTGCCTCCTTTGGAAAGTTCGTCAGAAGAAGTTCCAGCGGCTCAGCAGGAAGCCCGGGATCACCACGATCAGGAAGAAGGCCCAGCTCACCAGCGTGAAGACCCGGACAAACTTTCCGCCCTGGCCGGGGTATTCCCGCACGTAGATCCGGTAGTTGATCACGGAGGCCAGGGAGCCGATCAGGGAGCAGAGCCCGGCGGT
>CAMVAJ010000108.1 GCA_947165425.1 uncultured Clostridia bacterium | reverse complement strand
GTCCCGGCCTTGTCCTGCCGATCATCCATGTGCGCACCGCAAAGCCAGAGCTGACCGCCAGGCTCTATCTGCCCTGTGGGGAGAAGCCGTCCTTCCGGACGCTGCCCGCCCGCGCCCTGCTGCGGGAGGTCCGCGGCGGGGAGAAGCTCTCGCCGGTCTGGGAGGTTCAGCTTCCATCGGAGGCCGAGCCCCTGCTGCCGGCCCTCGCCGATCTCAGCGCGAGGGGAGAGACCGACCTCGGCCGCCTGCTCGCGGGCTATGGGGATCTGATTCTCCGGTCCGAGCGGGGAGAATATGCCGCCCGCCTGCCGGAGGCAGCTCCGGTGCTGCAGGATCTCTCGATCGATCAGATCGACATCCCGACCGACGAGGTGATCGGCTACGACGAATACGCCCGAATCATGGAGCAGCTGCGCCGGGTTCCGGGCCTTCGCGTCTGCGAGGCCGGGCGCAGCATGCAGGGCCGCCGCATCTGGACGATCGAGCCTGCATCCACCCGTCGGGGCTATGTCTCCCGCGTCAAGATGCTCCGGTATTTCCCGTCGGTTCTGATCAACGGCCGCCACCATGCCAACGAAGTCTCGGCGACCAACGCGATTTTCGCCTTTGTGCGTGAGCTTTTGACAAAGCCCGCCTGGCGCGGCGTCGGCGACGAGCTGACCATGACCATCGTTCCCGCTGAGAATGTGGACGGCGTCGCCCTGCACGCGGAGCTGCAGAAGGAGCATCCCTGGTGGCAGCACCACGCCTGCTATACGAACTCGGTCGGCGCGGATCTGATGCCGCACTACTATATCCCGGAAACCAGGGTCACGGAAGCGCTGGTCTTCCAGCGGGTGCTGCGCGAGCGGCTGCCCGACGTGATGCTGGATCTTCACGGCGTTCCGCACCATGAGATGCCGCAGAATTTCAGTCAGCTCAAGGGCTACAAGGGACTCTGGATCCCGCGCGCCCTGCTCTGCGACTTCTATTTTCACATCGACGATCCGGACTATGCCTCCAACAAGACGCTCAGCCTCGGCTGGTCCAAGGCGGTGCAGCGGGAATTCCGCGACTGGGAGCGCTTTACGCAGATCAACCGCGCATGGGAGGCACGATTCAACAAATACGCCTTCGGAAAGACGGACGACAGCTTCCCCTGTGAATGGGACGGGAACCTGCTGAACTACTGGATCCCAAGCCCCTACAATCCGCGGCATCCCTACCCGACGGTCAGCGCGCCGTGGATCATGAGCCTGATCTACACGGCCGAGGCCGCGGACGAGACCGCGCACGGCAGCTGCCTTGCGGACTGCGCCGAGGCGCATCTGCGCCATGTGCGGGCGGGGCTCCGGTATCTGCGCAGCCTGCGCGCGGTTTCAGACGAGGGCTGCGCGCGTGCGGAGGACGGCTCGCTGCAGCTCCGCTCCTTCCGTCACAGACCGCTGCTGCCCCCAAACAATCAACCGGAATGAGGTACATGAGATGAAGAAATTTGACAATGCGGCCTATGGTGCCTTCCGGAATCTGTCCGGTCTCAAGGCCTCGCCAGACGGCAGGCATGTTCTGTATACGGTCCAGCGGATGGACCCGGACAAGAACCGCTATGAGCGGGATCTCTGGGTCATCTGCCTGGAGACCGGCAGCGAGCTTCGGCTGACCGCAGGCGGCCGGACCGGCTCGGGTGAATGGCTCGACGAAAACCGCGTGCTCTTTCCGGGCATGCGGGAGGACAGCCCCCCCGAAAACCAAACGATCTACTATGTCATCGACATCCGCGGCGGAGAAGCCCAGGAGTACATGCGCGTTCCGATTGCCGGAGCCCAGGCCACATCTCTCGGCAACGGCCGCTTCCTGGTCCGCGCCGAGACCGACGTCAATCCCGCAGGTGAGGGTCAGGCGAAGGAGTGGCTGTTCTATGACGAATACCCCTATCTGGACAACGGCGGCTATGTGAACAAAAAGCGCCGCTCCCTCTTCCTCTTCGAGCAGGCGACCGGCGAGCTGAAGCAGCTGACCGCCCCGCTGATGCAGACCTATATGCCGTATTTCAGCGACGACGTCGTTCTGCTCGACGACGGCTTCTGCTTCACGGGCTATCCCTATGACCGGGATGCCGGCGGATACAGCAATCTGTACAAGTACATCTGGGAAACCGGGGAGACGGTCCTGCTCTGCGAGGACCGCTGCGTGGTCTTCTCGATGACGGGCCATGCCAGCCGCATCTGGTACGGCGCCTGGGCCATCGAAGACGGTCCCGGCCTGGCCTATGTGCGGGTCAAGTCGGTTTCCGAGTCGGGCGGAGATCTCCGCGTCGAGCTCGAGCCGGACTGGGAGCCCATCACGGTCCGCAGATCCGCCGACCGCGTTCTGATCACCTATGTGCAGAAGGCCTATGCGCATCTGGCCCTCTGGGACCGGGACGGCAGCTTCACGCTGATCGAGACCCCGGGCCTCAATCCCACCAACGCCGTCTTTGCCGGAGAGAAAATCGTCTTCACAGCCTGGACCGAGGGCAGACTCCCGGGGATCTATCTCTGGGAGGACGGCGCGATCCGGCAGCTCAGCCATCAGAACGACGCCTTCTATGAGACCTACAGCCTGAGCGTCCCCGAGGCGCTTACGGCCGTCTCCGACTGCTGGGAGATCTGCGGCTGGGTGATGAAGCCGGTCGGCTGGGAGCCGGGGAAGAAATACCCCGCCATCCTCAACATCCACGGCGGCCCGCATGGGAACGTGAACCCCTCCTTCCACAGTGAAAACCAGTGCTGGGCCAACGCGGGCTATTATGTTATGATCTGCAATCCCCGCGGCTCCACCTCCTACGGCAAGGCCTTCCAGGACATCGGCGGCGACATGGGCGGCAAGGACTTTGACGATCTGATGGCCTTCGTCGACGCGGCCCTCGCCGCGCATCCCGGGATGGATGCGGACCGTCTGGCCGTGACCGGCCAGAGCTACGGCGGGATCATGTCCAACGTGGTGATCGGCAAAACCGACCGCTTCAAGGCTGCCGTGCCGCGGATGTCGGTCTCCAACTGGTTCAGCATGCACGGCACCGCAGTCGAGCGCTGGTACGGTGATTTCGTGGTGCGTGGAACCCCGTGGAAGGACCCGGAGACCGCGTGGAAGCAATCCGCCCTGCGCTATGTGGACCAGGTCAAGACGCCGACCCTGCTGATCCAGCACGAGAAGGACGCCTCCTGCCCGATGGAGCAGGCCCAGCAGATGTACGTTGCCCTGCTTGAGCGCGGGGTGACGGTCAAGCTGATGGTCAACCTCGGCTGTGGCCACGGCGGCAAGAGCGTGGCGCAGACCGTCCACGACGTGGAGGTCATCACGGCCTGGTTTGACAAGTATGTGAAGTAAAGAGCCGCAAATACGGCCGATACAAAATGGGCGACCCCTGGAGAAAGCTTCTCCAGGGGCCGCTTTTATAATGGAGGAAAGGAGCGGTCAGAGTTGGTTGGTCCAGAGCAGGTTGTCCGGCGCGGTGGTAAAGGCCTCGACGCCCCGGTCCGTGATGGCAAAGGTGTCCTCGATGTTGAAGCCGCCGAGCACCGCCGCGCCGCGCACGCCGGAGTAGGGCGTTTCGACGCAGTAGACCGTGTTGGTCCCGAAGGTCATCTCGCCGCGGTCGCGGGAGATCGTCGGGTACTCCTCGGCATGGAAGCCACTGCCGACGGAGTGACCGAGGTTGCCCCTGGGGTAGGCGGGGATCAGGTCCGAGGTCTCCACATCCCGGCGCACGGTCCAGTAGAGGTCGGAGAGCTTCGTGTCCGCCCCGAGCATGGCCACGCCCTTGCGGTATGCCTTGTAGAGAATCTCATAGACCCGCTGGACCTTATCGTCGGCGTCTCCGCCCACGGCGAAGCACCGGGCGATGTCCGAGGTGTGCTCCATGTAGCGGAAGCCGGCGTCCAGCTTGATGACGTCGCCCTTTTTCAGAATATAGCCGCGCGGCATCCCGGACAGGCCGAAGTATTCGCCCTGCGAGGTCAGGAAGACGTGCCTGCGGCTCATAATTCCGTGGTCGAGGTTCAGCTTTGCCGAGTAGTAGACGTAGAGCGCGTCGATCTTCCAGGCGGGCATGCCGGGCTTGACGTCGGCAGCGACCAGCTTGTAGACCTCCTCGGCCTGCTGGGCGGCG
>CAMVAJ010000107.1 GCA_947165425.1 uncultured Clostridia bacterium | reverse complement strand
GCCGCATCGTCTTCCGCCGGCTGGCGAAGTTCGCGAAGGAGAAGACCCCGGAGCCCGCCGCTCAGGCCTGATTCAGGGATTACAAAAAGCTGCCGTTCGGCAGCTTTTTGCATGGGCGCGGAATCAGCGGCACTGGTCCAGCGCCTGGGCGATGTCGTCGATCAGATCCCGCGCGTCCTCCAAGCCGCAGCTCATGCGGACAAGGCCGGCGGGGACGCCGGCGGCGTGGAGCTGCTCGTCGGTCATCTGGCGGTGGGTGGTGCTGGCCGGGTTCAGGCAGCAGGTGCGGGCGTCCGCCACGTGGGTCTCGATGGCGGCCAGCTTCAGGGCATCCATGAAGGTCTCCGCCGCGGCGCGGCCGCCTTTGAGCTCGAAGCTCACGACGCCGCAGGAGCCGTTCGGCAGGTATTTCTGCGCGCGGGCGTAGTAGGGATCGGAGGGCAGGCCGCAGTAGTGGACCTTCTCCACCTCGGGCCGGGTCTGCAGGAACTCGGCCACCGCCTGGCCGTTCTCGCAGTGGCGCTTCATGCGCACGTGGAGGCTCTCCAGGCCGAGATTCAGATAGAAGGCGTGCTGGGGAGACTGGATCGCGCCGAAATCCCGCATCAGCTGCGCGGTGCACTTGGTGATGAAGGCCCCGCCCATGCCGAACTTCTCGGCGTAGGTGATGCCGTGGTAGCTCTCGTCCGGGGTGCACAGGCCGGGGAACTTCTCTTTGTGCGCCATCCAGTCGAAGCGCCCGCCGTCCACGATGGCTCCGCCCACCGCCGTGCCGTGGCCGTCCATGTACTTGGTGGTGGAGTGGGTCACGATGTCCGCACCCCATTCGATGGGCCGGCAGTTCACGGGCGTGGCGAAGGTGTTGTCGATGATCAGCGGCACGCCGTGGGCGTGGGCCGCACGGGCGAACTGCTCGATGTCCAGCACCGTCAGCGCCGGGTTGGCGATGGTCTCACCGAAGACGGCCTTGGTGTTAGGCTGGAAGGCGGCCTCCAGCTCCGCGTCCGTGCAGTCCGGGGAGACGAAGGTGACCCCGATGCCCATCCGCGCCATCGTGACGCTGATCAGGTTGAAGGTGCCGCCGTAGATCGAGGAGGAGGCCACGATATGGTCCCCGCAGGAGGCGAGGTTGAACAGGGCGAAAAAGTTCGCCGCCTGCCCTGAGGAGGTCAGCATCGCCGCCGTCCCGCCCTCGAGGGCCGCGATCTTCGCCGCCACATAGTCGTTGGTGGGGTTCTGCAGCCGCGTATAGAAATAGCCCGGGGCTTCGAGATCAAAGAGCTTCCCCATCTCCTCGCCGGTGGCATACTTGAAGGTGGTGGACTGGACGATCGGGATCTGCCGGGGCTCCCCGTTCCCGGGGGTATAGCCGCCCTGCACGCAGGTCGTATCCAAACGGTAGGATTCCATTGAAGCAGCCTCCTTGTGTCAGATGCTGCGCCCATTTTATCAGACCGCCCCGCAAATGGCAAGCGCAGCACAGCGGAAATACAAGGGGGAGCGGATCAAAAAAACACCGCGGGGGGATGTCCCTCCGCGGTGTTCGGGCCGGGTCACTGGGCGGCGGCCTGCTTTTTCTGGTAGTCCTCGATGGCGGCATGGATCGCCTGCTCGGCGAGCATGGAGCAGTGCATCTTCACGGGGGGCAGGCCGTCCAGGGCCTCGGCCACCGCCTGGTTGGTCAGCTCCAGGGCCTCCTCGATGGACTTGCCCTTCACCATCTCCGTGGCCATGGAGGAGGTGGCGATGGCCGCGCCGCAGCCGAAGGTCTTGAACTTGACGTCGGTGATGATGCCGTCCTCCACCTTGATGTCCATCTTCATGATGTCGCCGCACTTGGGGTTGCCCACCGTGCCGGAGCCGGAGGCGTTCTCGATCTCGCCCACGTTGCGGGGGTTGGAGAAATGGTCGATGACTTTATCGGAATACATGGCTGTACAGTCCCCTCTCTTATTTCTTCCCGTGGTAGAAGACCTCGTCCGTCACGGTGGAAGTGTCTTTGTTCAGCACGCTCATGGAGCGCAGGTCGGAGATGATCCCGGGGAGCACCTCGAGCACCCGGTCGATCTCCGCCTCGGTGGTCTCGCTCCCCAGCGTCATGCGCAGGGAGCCGTGGGCGACCTCGTGGGGGAGGCCGATGGCCAGCAGCACGTGGCTCGGGTCCAGGCTGCCGGAGGTGCAGGCGGAGCCGGAGGAGGCGGCGATGCCCGCCAGGTCCAGCCGCAGGAGCATGCTCTCGCCCTCGATGTAGCGGACGGAGACGTTGGCGTTGTTGGGCAGACGGCCCTCCCGGGGGCCGTTCACCCGGACATCCGGGACCCGCTCGAGGATGCCGTCGATCAGCCGGTCGCGCAGGGCGCTGAGCCGGGCCGCCTTCGCCGGCAGGTCGGTGGTGGCGATCTCGATGGCCTTGCCCAGGCCGACGATGCCAGCCAGGTTCTCGGTGCCGGCCCGCTGGCCGCGCTCCTGTGCGCCGCCGTGGATCAGCGTGTCGATGCGGACGCCCTTGCGGATGTAGAGTACGCCGATGCCCTTGGGGCCGTGGAACTTGTGGGCGGACATGGAGAGCATGTCGATGTTCATGGCCTTCACGTCCAGCGGGATCGCACCCACGGCCTGCACCGCGTCGGTGTGGAAGAGAATCTTATGGGCTTTGGCGATCTTGCCGATCTCGGCGATGGGCTCGAGGGTGCCGATCTCGTTGTTGGCCGCCATGATGGTGATCAGGATGGTCTTGTCGGTGATGGCGGCCTCCACCTGCTCGGGGGTGACCCGGCCCTCGGCGTCCACCGGCAGATAGGTGACCTCGAAGCCCTGCTTCTCCAGCCAGCCGCAGGTGTGCAGCACTGCGTGGTGCTCGATGGCGGTGGTGATGATGTGGTTGCCCTTGCGGCGGTTCATGAAGGCCGCGCCCTTGATGGCCCAGTTGTCGCTCTCCGAGCCGCCGGCGGTGAAGTAGATCTCCGCCGGATCCGCGCCGATGGCCGCGGCCACCTGCCGCCGCGCGGCCTCGATGGCCTTGCGGGCGTCGCGGCCCGTGGCGTGGACGCTGGAGGGGTTGCCGTAGTGCTCGGTGAAATAGGGCAGCATCGCCTGCAGCACCTCCGGCGAGACCGCCGTGGTGGCCGCGTTGTCCAGGTAGATGGTGTTCATGGGGTGTTTCCTCCTCTTTGACCGTCAGCGATCACCTTTTCCAGGGTGATGCCGTCCAGCAGATCGTTCATCTGGTCGGAGAGATAGTGCCACATGGGCTGCATGTCGCAGTGATCGCGCTGGGAGCAGGCCGCGGCGTCCGTGGCGCAGTCGCAGAAGCGGACCGGCCCCTCCGTCGCGCCGAGGATCTCCCCGACCGTGATCTCCGCCGGGGCCCGCGAGAGCTGATAGCCGCCCTGTGCCCCGCGGATCGCGTTCACCAGCCCGCCCCGGCGCAGCGCCGCCAGCAGCTGCTCGAGATAGTCCAGCTGGATGCCGGTCTCCGACATCTGCCGCAGGGAGATCGGTCCCTCCGTCGCGTGGCGGGCCAGATAGACCATCGCCGCCAGGCCGTAGCGCCCTTTGGTGGTCAGCTTCATGTGTCACGCCTCCATTCCCGACAAAATTCCTCAGCTTTTACCGGCGGCATTCTATCATAGCCGAGAGAATATGTCAACAATCTTTTGAAGGGTTTTTGAAAGCGAAAAAACGTCAGTCTTCGACAGACTGACGAGATGAACCAAACGCGTGGCGAGACGCTCAAATAATTGACTTTCCATGCGCAATATGCTATATTTTAACCAGGACGAGCGGCATCCTGGTTGTGACAGGATTTACGGCCCTCATCCGGTAGGTGAACCGAAAGAGTAACCGCTGTACCTGCTCAGGGGCGGTTACTTTTTCATTGCCGTAACAATCACCAAAGCAACTGTGGCGATGAGATAGAGGAGGGTCAAAATCTCCATCGTGCTCATGTTACCACCCCCTCCGGCGTTTATTCCGGAACAGGGCCGCACACCGCTCACCCCTGGGCCAGCCGGTTGCCCGTCTGACAGAAGAAAGATAGCATCTGAGCGGCGATACGTCAAGACTCGATTCCCCGCGGACTCATCGCGGGCAGCTTGCGGCACCTTGTGAAAATTTCCTACAGACCTTGACAAGCATTCTGAAAAGTAGTATGATAAACATTGCGACGCGGGGTAGAGCAGTTTGGTAGCTCGTCGGGCTCATAACCCGGAGGTCGTAGGT
>CAMVAJ010000106.1 GCA_947165425.1 uncultured Clostridia bacterium | reverse complement strand
TTGGTGTTGAGGGCGAAGCCCACCGCCGGGAGATCCCGCCCGAAGCGGGCCACCAGCCCGTCATAGCGGCCGCCGGAGAGCACCGGCTGGCCGACGCCCGCCGCGTGGGCCCGGAAGATCACGCCGGAGTAGTAGCCGGCCTCCTGGGCCATCGCCAGGTCGAAGGTCAGCGTCGCCTCGCAGCCGAAGTCCTTCAGCAGCGCCAGGATCTCCCGCAGGCGCACCGTGGCGGCCAGGCATTCCGGGTCCGCGGTGAGCCGCTCCGCCTCGTCCAGCACCTCCGCGCCGCCCAGCAGCAGCGGCAGGGCCGCCAGGCGCTCCGCCGTCTCCGGCGGCGTCCGGCCCGCCAGCACGCGGCGGATGCCCTGGGTGTCCTTGCAGGCCATCAGCTCCTCCACCGCCCGGAGCAGCTCCGGCGTCAGCGCGGCCTCCCGCAGGAAGCCCTTGAGGAAGCCCGCGTGGCCCAGCTCAATCTGCCAGCCCTTCAGGCCCGAGGCCCGCAGGCAGTCCACCGCGAGGCTGATGACCTCCGCGTCCGCGGCGGCCCCGCCCTCGCCCATCAGCTCCACGCCCGCCTGGGGCTGCTCGCAGAGGAGGGAGAGGGTGTCCGACTGGAACTTGCAGGCGCTCTGCAGATAGGAGATGCGCAGCGGCAGCGGCACGCCCGCCAGCGTCCCCGCCGCCAGCCGCGCCGCCGGAATCGTCGAGTCCGGCCGCAGGGCCAGCACGCGCCCCATCCGGTCGAAGGTCTTCCAGACGTGCTCCGGCCGGTAGCCGTAGGTCTCGTCGTCCAGCGCCCCGTAGAACTCCAGCACCGGGGTCTCGATCTCCCGGTAGCCGCTGGCCGCGAAGAGCCGCCGGAAGGAGGCCTCCAGCGCCCGCCGCCCCGCGCACTCGCCGGGCAGCGTGTCCTGCATCCCGGTGGGGATCTGCAATCTCGATTCCGCCATGCTCTCCTCCAAAAGTTTATCGTGCTAAAGTGGTAGAGTGATAACGCGATGAATTATAGCGGAATCCCTCCCGCTTGTCAAGCGGTATTTGGCGTCCTATCATTCGATTCGAGACGCAGCGGCAGATTCCTTGTCAAAACGAAAAAACTGTCGGACGATAGTAGGTAAAGTGTATGGATCAGGCCTCGTCCACCGCTGCTGCAATTACGTACCATGAACCCTCTCCATCGCTCCGGGTGCGGACCTCATCCAAGCGTTTAAAAACCTTCCCCTTTAGGGGAAGGGGGACCATCGCCCTCCGCGGGGCGATGGTGGATGAGGTTCGCCTGTCCTTCACTCGATCGTCAGATCGCCGCTGACCGTCTTGACCGATACGGCGACGGTCTGGCCGTCCGGGTTGAAGCCCGCGGTGTGGCTGTCGCCGGAGACGGAGGAGAAGCGCAGCTGCGGGTTCATCGTCCGCGGGATCTGCAGCTCCAGATCACCGGAGGTGGTCTGGGCGCTGATCTCCCGGATGCGCTCGTCCGTCAGCTCGAGGTCGAGATCGCCGCTGACCGTCTGCACCCGGAGACGCTCGGCCGAGCAGCGCCCGTCGATGTCCCCGGAGACCGTCGTCACCGCCAGCTCGCCGCAGACGGCGTTGACATCCATGTCGCCGGAGACCGTGCGGCAGCGGACCCGGCCGTCGGAACGGATCCACAGATCGAGATCCCCGCTCTTGGTGTCCAGCTGCAGCTCGCCCTTCATCTCATCGATGTGGAGGTCCATATCGCCGGAGAGGGTCTCTATCTTCAGCTCGGCGGGGCGGACATCCCGCCAGGTGATGTCGCTGCTCTGCCCGTTGACGCGCACCGGCAGGTCCAGTTCCCGGGGCAGGGAGAGCCGCGCGGTGCCCGCCGCCTCCGCGCCGGAGAAGATGCCGAGGGAGACCGTGTCCAGCACGCGCCGGAGCACAAAGTCGACGAGGCTCCCCTCGGTCTCCGGTTTCTTCTCCACCTGCCGGCGGATCATGTCCACCTGCCGCACGAGCAGCCGGTCGCCATCCCGCTCCAGCACGACGCGCTTCTCGAAGCCCTTGTCCAGATCGAGGTGGATCTCGCCGTCCTCGCTGGGGCGGACCTCAAGGTCGAAATTGAACAGCTCCACGTCCAGACGGCTGACGCCCTCGTCGAGGCGGGGCGCCGGGTGGCTCTCGATGGCCTTTGCCGCCGCCTCGGCCAGGATGTCCGCCTCGGGGATCCGGCCCGGGAAGGCGGCGATGACCTCCTCCATACCGGCCAGGCTCTCGCGGACGGCCTCGACCGCCTCCGCCTCAGTCCTGCCCTTCGCCAGCTGATCGGCGTAGCGCTCCAGACAGTTCGCGGTGATCTCCTCCCGCAGGGCGGTGATCTCCTCGTTCTCCCACACGCCGGCGAACAGCTCGTCCACCATGCGGACGATCACATCATTCATGCTCGTTTCCTCCTTGCAACAGCAGCGTATCCAGCAGGGCGCGGGTCTCGGCCCAGGTGACGCAATCCTGCGCCAGCCGCTCCCGGCCGGCCTCGGTCAGGCGGTAATAGCGGCGGCGCGCGCCGGAGGCCTCGTCCCCCCAGCGGGAGGCGATCAGCCCGGCGGACTCCAGGCGGCGGAAGGCCGTGTAGAGGGTGGCCTCCTTCAGCTCGAAGAGGCCCCCCGAGAGCTCCGACACATGCTTGTTGATCAGATAGCCGTAGCTCTCGTTCTCCGCGAGACGGCGGAGAATGATGGTGTCGGTATAGCCCCGGAGGAGATCAGATGTCAGACTCAACAGGGCTCACCTCCCGGAAATCATCGAAATTGGGACGCTGCCAACTGTCCGCCAGCGGCGAAAAGTCTGGGCGATCCATCAGACAGGCCGCCGGCATGAAGGGCCGGACGCGAACCCTGATTGAGGAGCCGCGCTGGCATAAACGGTTGGGTCGGGTCATCAGGTTGCACATGGCACTCACCTCCTGCGCCCATATCGTAACACATAATACCTCGCCTGTCAAGGTATCTCGCAAAACTTTTTATCTCATTTTCCCAGCCCGTCTTGCCGTCGGCTCCCTCCCCGTGCTATAATCGGGGCAGCGACAGGATTCATACGCTGATTTCAATATTGAAGGAGACCACCATGGACATTGCGCTTCACACCCATCTGGACGGGCTGGACAGGCCCGTCTCCCGCCTGGTCTACGGCATGGCCATCAAGCCCTTCAACTGCGGGGACGACGGCGACGCGCTGCTGGACGCGGTGCTGGCCAGCGGAATCAACACCCTTGATCTGGCCCGGGTCTACGGCGAGGCCGAGCGCTCCCTGGGGCAGTATCTCCGGCGGCGCGGTGGCCGGGACCGGCTCGTGATCCTCACCAAGGGCTGCCACCCGGATCTGCTGGGCCGGCGGCGCGTCAGCGAAAAAGCGCTCCGCCGGGACGTGGAGAAATCCCTCTCGGAGCTGGGGATCGACTGCATCGACATCTATCTGCTGCACCGGGACGACCCCTCCGTGCCGGCGGGCGAGATCGTGGAGTGGCTCAACCGACTGCGGAGGGAGGGGATAATCAACCTCTTCGGCGGCTCGAACTGGTCCGACGCCCGCATCCGGGAGGCCAACGCCTACGCCGCCGCCCACGGCCTGCAGCCCTTCACCGTGTCCAGCCCGAACTTCGGCCTCGCCGAGCAGGTGACCGACCTGTGGGGCGGCGGCTGCGTCACCCTCTCCGGCCCGTCCAACGAGGCGGCCCGCGCCTGGTACCGGGCGGAGGGGATGCCCGTCTTCGCCTACTCGAGCCTGGCGCACGGCTTCTTCTCCGGCAAAATGAAAAGCGCGGACGAGCGCCGCGCCAAGGATTATTTAGACAGCTGGGCTGTCAAGGGCTACGTCTGCCCGCAGAACTTCGAGCGTCTGCGCCGCTGCGAGGAGCTGGCGGCGCAAAAGGACGTCACCGTGCCGCAGCTCGCCCTGCGCTGGATCTTCAGCCAGGGGCTGAACACCTTCGCCATCGTCTCCAGCGCCAGCCCCGACCGGATGCGCCAGAATCTCGACGCCCTGCGGATCCCCCTGACGGACGAGGAGGCCGCGTGGCTGGACCTGCGGGACGGGAACTGATCCATATAGACCGGCCCCTCTGTCGCTGCGGCGACACCTCCCCAGCAAGCTGGGGAGATATGGCTAAAGTAAAGTATCTGAAAACCTCCCCAGCTTGCCGGGGAGGGGGACCGCCGCCCTCTGCGGGGCGGCGGTGGAAGGGCCCATCTGGCAGATGAAGCATTTTAAACTGAGTTTAGTATGACAGGCGTGTCATACTAATCTCAAATAAACTTGCTAAATATATAACGATGTGATATAATACCCC
>CAMVAJ010000105.1 GCA_947165425.1 uncultured Clostridia bacterium | reverse complement strand
GCCACCAAGGTGGACGATCAGATCACCGTATTCGATCTGGCCTCCATCGGCTTCGGCACCGGCATCGAGTATGCCTTCTGGTTCGAAGCTGACGGCACCTTCTGCTTCGACCAGGACGTGACCCTGAATTATCAGGGCGCCGTGAAGGCGGAGCTGAAGGCCGGGGAAGTGACCGGCATCGCTGGATACAGCGAGTGCTATCTGACCCTGGACGACGGCAACATGATCGCCCTCATCGACAAGGCTAACCCCGGCAACTTCGGTTCCCTGGCTGCCGACACCGCCTTTGACGGTTTCCCCGGCACCGTGACCGTCGGCGGCGCTGCCGCTGAGGAGCCCGCCGAGGAGCCTGCCGAGGAGCCTGCTGCTGAAGAGGAACCCGCCGCCGAGGAGCCCGCTGAGGAAGCTCCCGCCGCCGAAGGCGAAGGCTTTGTGAAGGCCGCTTCTCTGGACGCCGGAAAGCAGTACCTGATCGTCACCGAGTATGAAGGCAAATATTATGCCCTGACCAGCACCGGCGTCAACAGCAATGTGGGCGCCGTTGAGGTTGCGGTGGACGGCGATACCGTCGCCGCGGCGGACGCCGCCGCCGTCTGGATTCCCGACGGCAGCGACCATCTGGAGAATGTGGGCAATCCCGGCCAGTTCGTCTTTGCCAGCTCCGGCGGCCTCTTTACCTGGGACAGCAGCATGCTGCGCACCTTCGTGTATGACGCTGCCAGCGAGACCGTCATCCTCCACAGCGGCAAGTACACCCTGAGCTTCGACGGCGCGGCCTTCGGTCAGGCTGAAGCCGCCAAGATCCTGCTCTTTGTCGGGGCCGGCGCCGCTGCTGCGGAGCCTGCCGAGGCTGAGCCCGAAGAGGAGATCGTTTTCCCCGCCCCTGAGACCGTGTACCGGGACGCCGTGAAGAACGAGGACGGCTCCATCACCCTGGCCTTCACCTCCGACGTCCACTATCGGGACGGCGACAACATGAACCTGAAGACCTGGCTGGACAACTCCGGCGTGGGCTATATCGACGCCATCGGCTTCTGCGGCGACATGGGCTCCGCCTATGCCTCCAACGCCAAGGATTTCTGGACCTGGACCGGCTCCGTCATGAACTATGTGGACAGCATGATCGCCGAGGGCAAGGTGGGCGACGCCATCTACACCCTGGGCAACCACGAATGGTTCCCCTCTGCCGGCGGCGACTACCTGCACACGTATGCCGACTATGAAGCCGCCCAGCGGCTGCGCCAGATCGGCGAGGGCATCGTGACCGACGACTATATCATCTATTGCTTCGGCGCCGGCAGCTGCGTTTCCACCCAGTACAAGAACGACTATATGGAAGAGGACATCGCCAAGCTGGACGAGTGGCTGGCGACCGCTCCCACCGATACCCCCATCTTCATCCTGACCCACTTCCCCCTGCACTTCTGGTACAACACCCGCTACGCCCCCCATGCCGTGGACGTCATCGACGTGCTGAACAAGTACAGCGACGACCATGAGATCATCTTCTTCTGGGGCCACAACCACAGCGACTACGACGACAGCTACTATACGCCCAAGTTCCCCGGAGACGAGATCCGCGTGGACGAAGCCGGGAATACCCGCACCCTGAACTTCTATTACATGGGCGCAGGCTGCACCTCCGACGCGGAATACACCGGCCCGGGCAAGGGCTCTGCCAGCATCTTCAACAAGGGCCTCATCGTCACCATCAACGCCGACAAGACCCTGGATTTCACCTACTATACCCTTGAAGGACAGAAGATGTATGTGGAAAGCCCCTGGCTGGTCCGCTTCCGCACCGGCTACGGCGACTATGAGACCGTGTCTTCCGTGTATGTGGATGACGGAGAGACCGTCACGCCGCCCGAGGCGCCCGAGCTTGAGGGCTATGAATTCACCGGCTGGGTCTACTGGAACGATTACAAAGAGGTTCCCTTCGACTTCTCCGCGCCCGTCCATCAGTCCTATCTCATCACCGCCAATTATGTCAAGATCCTCACGCCCGCGGCTGCGCCTGACGCGGCCGACTGCGTGACCGTCACGCCGACCGCCACCTGCAATGGGGCGCCCCTGACCATGACGGCCGCCGGCGCGGGCGACCTGATCACGGTGTTCGACCTGTCCAGCATCAACTACGGCTCCGCCATCATGTATGGCTTCTGGTTCGAGCCTGACGGCGTCGTCAGCTTCAACCAGGATGTGACCCTGTACTATCAGGGCAACGCCACGGACTTCACCCTGAAGGCTGGGGAGTTCTACAGCACTGAAGGCTTCGGCGAGCACTATATCCAGCTGGACGACGGGAACGATCTCCTTCTCCTTGAGTATGAGAATCCGGGCAACTATGCCAGCCTCCCCGGCGACCAGCCCTACTCCGCCTTCCCCGGCACCGTCGCGGCGGGCAGCGCGGAAGAAGCTGAGCCCGAGCCCGCTCCCGTGGAGCCCGAACCTGCCCCCGCGCCTGCGGGCCAGACCTACACCGTCCAGGCGGGCGACACCCTTTGGAGCATCGCCCGGCGGTTCTACGGCAGCGGCTTCAAGTGGGGCGACATCTACAACGCCAACTACGACGTGATCAAGAATCCCCGGATGATCTACGTCGGCCAGGTGCTGCTGATCCCGTAAACAGCTTCTGCGGGAGCATCCCGCAAGGCAAATGAAAAAAGGCGCTGTCTCCCAAGCCGGATGGCTGAAGGAGGCAGCGCCTCTTTATCGGAAGAATCTTTATCGGCAGGGTCAGACCTCGCTGCGGACCTTTTCGATGACCTTTCTGCAAAGGAGCGCCGCGACGCAGAGGGTCACGACCTCGGAAATGAGGGGGGAGAACCAGACGATCTCCAGCCGCCCGAAGCTGCTCAGCACCCAGGCGGCGGCTACCTGGATCACCACCTGGCGCATGATGTTGAGCATCAGGGCGAAGCGGGAACGGCCCAGGGCCTGGAAGGAGGAGGTGAGGATGACGGTCACCGCCCCGAAGGTCATGGACAAGGCGCAGCGGCGCACCGCCGTGACGCCGATGGAGAGCATGTAATCCGAGGCATTGAAGAGCCGCAGCAGCGGCACGGGGATGATCTCATAGAGGATCGTGATCGCCAGGGTGATGACCGCGCCGACGATCACGCTGAGCTTCAGCGTCCGGAACAGGCGGTCCAGCTTTTTGGCGCCGTAGTTGTAGGAATAGATGGCCAGAGTGCCGTTGTTCATGCCGAAGACGGGCATGAAGCCGAAGCTCTGGAGCTTGATCCAGACGCCGTAGACCGCTGTGGCCGTGGTGGAGAAGGAGAGGTAGATGCCGTTGAGGAGATAGCCGGTGACGGCGTGGAGGCCCACGGTGATCATGGAGGGGAAGCCGACGGAATAGATGGAGCCCAGGATCTTCAGATCCGGGAGCATCTGCCTCAGGTCAAAGCGGGTGGCGGTGTTGCGCTTCAGGTTGAAGATGAGGGCGCAGACCGCCGCGGCAAACTGGCCGATGACCGTGGCGATGGCGGCCCCCCGGACGCCCAGCCCGAAGGCGAAGATGAAGATCGGGTCCAGGATGATGTTCAGGATGGCTCCCAGGGCCTGGCTGATCATGGAGGGTGTGGCGTTGCCCGTGGCGATCAGGAGCTTTTCCAGCCCCTGGGCCTGGAACATGCCCAGGGAGAAAATGGTGATGATGGAGACATACTGGGCCCCGTAGTCGATGATGCTCTCCACGTCGGTCTGGCTCTGGAAGAAGCGGCGGGAGAAGAGCAGGCCGACGCCCACGCAGAGGATGGCGTAGATCAGGTCGATGAAGACCTGGACGTTGGCGGCCTTCTCCGCCCGGCGGCGGTTTCCCTCCCCCAGAGAGCGGGACACCAGCGCGTTGACGCCGACCCCCGTCCCCACAGCCAGGGCGATCATGAGGTTCTGGATCGGCAGCGCCAGGGAAACGGCGGTCAGCGCATCCTCGCTCAGCCGGGCGACGAACATGCTGTCCACGGCGTTGTAGAGGGCCTGGATGAACATGGAGATCATCATGGGCACGCTCATGGTGACCAGCAGCTTCCCGATGGGCATGGTCCCCAGCTTTTCCTGGGCGGATCGTTTCTTGTTTTCGGCGGGCATGTCTGCCATAGCATCCTCTCCCTTTGGCGGATCGTCGTTGGCAGCGCAAAGCGCAGGCGCAGCCGAAGGCTGTGCCCGGAGGCCCCGCGCTATGTAGTGAGTATACTACAGATCCCGGGCGCGTTCAAGGTTCCGCCCAGCGGGAAGGACCGGGCCGCAAACGCGGCCCGGTCCAAGCTGTCGACAAAGTGTCGACAGCTTGAGACGCAAAATCAGAATTGTATTCTG
>CAMVAJ010000104.1 GCA_947165425.1 uncultured Clostridia bacterium | reverse complement strand
GCCACCATCGGCGGCGTGTCCCTGATCCTCTACGGCATGATCTCCGCCGTCGGCGTCCGGAACATCGTGGAGAACCAGGTGGACTTCACCAAGTCCCGCAACGTCATCATCGCGGCCCTGATCATGTCCCTGGCCCTGGGCATCGCCTTCTCCAACGCGGGCGCCATCGCCTTCACGGTCTTCGGCGTCAATGTGAGCCTGTCCGGTCTAGCCGTGGCCTCCCTGGTGGGCATCCTGCTCAACGCGATCCTGCCCGGCAACGACTACGTCTTCGGCCAGAACGCCCTGGGCGACGAGTCCGTGAACTTCAAGGTCTGAGTTCATACTGCACCGTACCTCAGCCCGCCCGGTCTCCTGACCGGACGGGCTTTTCAGTGCCCTGAAGCGCCTGTCGGCGGTCCTCCCCCGCCCCATCCCCGCGAAAATCCGGCTGTGAAAGGCTTGCTTTTGCCCGCCGCCTGCACTATAATGAGGATGAAAAGGGGGCCTGCGGTTGTTTAACATTGGATTTGCGGAGCTGCTGCTGGTGCTCGTGATCGCCTATGTCATCGTCGGCCCCAAGGATCTGCCGAAGGTTGCCCGCTGGCTCGGCCGCATGGTCAGGCGCGCGCGGCAGCTGATCCGGGAGCTCAAGGAGGAGGTCGGCTGGAACGAGATGATGGCCGAGACCGCCGACGTGCGCCGGGATATCGACGAGGCGATGAAGGAGGCGGACGTCTCCGCCGAGCTCAAGGACGCCCAGCGCGAGCTGCGCCAGAGCGTCACCTCGGCCGAAAAGGAAGCCATGAAAAAATGATCTTTTCTTAGGAAAAGCGATTTGAACAGGAGGAGCTGTCTATGCGGCTTGGAACAACGGAAATCATTCTGATCATCGTGCTGGCGCTGGTGCTCTTCGGCGGCGGCAAGCTCGCCGGCGTGGGCAAGGCCCTGGGCAAGAGCATCAAGGACTTCAAGAACGAGGTCAAGGACGACGGCCAGGAGGCCAAGGACGCCGACGCGGACGGCAAGGACAAGGCATGAGCGATTCTCGTGAACCGGCGGAGACCCCGCAGCCGCAGGAGGCCGCCGAGACGCCGCAGGCAAAGCGCGCGACCCTGCTCAGCCATCTGCTGGCGCTGCGGAAGGTGCTGGTCATCTCCGCGGCTGCGGTGGTGGCTGCCTTTTTCGTCATCTTCTATCTCTGGATCGACAGCCTGATGGCCTGGATCATCGAGCCCATCTCCGCCCGGGGGATCGAGATCATCTACACCGCCATGTCCGAGGCGCTGGTCACCAAGTTCAAGGTCGGCCTCATCGCGGCGGTCATCGTCGCCAGCCCGGTGATCATCTGGCAGGTGTGGGGCTTCATCCGCCCCGGCCTCTACCCCCAGGAGCAGAAGGCTTTCCGAATCCTCTTCCTGATCGCGCTGCTGCTCTTCCTCGCGGGCGTCTTCTTCTGCTATTTCGCGGTCTACACGCTGGCGGTGGACTTCTTCCTCATCCAGGGGGACGGCCTGGCCACGCCCATGCTCTCCATCGACAAGTATGTGGGCTTCCTGTTCGGGTTCATCGTGCCCTTCGGCGTCGCCTTCCAACTGCCGGTGGCGCTGTATCTGACCACGCGCATGGGCTGGACGAATCACCGCATGCTCTCCTCGAAGCGGAAGTATGTCCTGCTTGGCGTCTTCATCCTGGCGGCCATCCTGACACCGCCGGACGTGGTCTCCCAGGTCGCCCTGGGCGTGCCGCTCTATCTGCTGTATGAGATCAGCATCCTCGTCTCCCGGCTGACCAAACCCCGGGAGCGGGCGTGAGCTGTTTTCCCTCCCGCGCCGCGGTGGGAGGATTCTTTTTGTCTAATAATTAGCCTTGCCTAACTGCGCGAAATATGATACCTTTAAGACAGGAAAAAAACAGCACTCCGAGTCGTGCCCGGCCCCCGCGGTCAGCCCGACCATTGAGTGTCCCTGGTGACAGGAACGCTTGCCTTTTGCGAAGGAGTTCGGTCATTCCCGTTTTGTTTGCGTGTCTATACGCGAGCACGGGCGGCGCCGGGCTCTGTTTTGTTCTGATTTCTCTAATCGGAAGCTTCTACTCAAAGGAGGAGGTCAACCATGACTGAAACAAAGGATCGGAAAAGCTTCCTGGACAAGGACTATACCCGCCGCCAGTTTCTGAAGCTGTCGGGCAAGAGCCTTGTCGGGCTGACGTTTTCCACCTCTCTGCTCAGCGTGCTGGGCGTGTCGGAGAAGGCCATCGCCGAGGACAAGGTCCGCGTGTGGGCGTTCCCGCAGGGACTGCTGGTGGTGGACGCCGACCGCTGCGTGGGCTGCCAGCGCTGCGAGATCAACTGCACGCTGACCAACGACGGCTGCTGCTCCAGCTATATCTCCCGCGTGAAGGTGACGCGCAACCTGTTCTCCAGCTGCAACGGCACCGGCCTCTACACCGAGGACAACTGGACCTACTACCCCGACACCTGCCGCCAGTGCGAGACCCCCGCCTGCGGCGAGGCCTGCCCCATGGGCGCGATCTACGCCGACGAGCTGGGCGTGCGCCGCGTGGATACCTCCAAGTGCATCGGCTGCGGCGCCTGCGTGCAGGCCTGCACCTGGCATATGCCCACCGTCAACCCTGAGACCCACAAATCCTCCAAGTGCGTCATGTGCGGCGCCTGCGCGGAGGGCTGCCCCTCCGGCGCCCTCTCCATCGTGCCGTGGGACCGCATCGTCTCCGTCTCCCAGAGGATCTGACGCGGACGCGACCTTGAACCGATTGAAACAGGAGGAACAACATAATGTCTGTCAAAAATGGCATCAACGGCTGGGCCGGTACCATCGTCCGCGTCAACCTGACCACCGGCTCCATCACCAAGGAGGACACCCTCCCCAAGTACAAGCCCTACATCGGCGGCATGGGTCTGGGCTATAAGGTCATCTGGGACGAGGTCCCGCTGGACGCGGATCCCCTGGGCCCGGACGCGAAGTGCGTCTTCGGCGTCGGCCCGCTGACGGCCTCCGGCGTCCCCTGCTCCGGCCGCATGAACATCACCCTGCTCTCCTGCTGGAGCAAGGGCTACTCCATCGTGGACGCCCACATGGGCGGCCACATCGCCCACGCCTTCAAGTACGCCGGCTATGACGCCCTGATCCTCGAGGGCCAGAGCGACAAGCCCGTCTACATCCGCATCGAGGATGAGAACGTGACCATCGAGGACGCCAGCCACATCTGGGGCAAGGGCACCTTCGAGGCCAACGCCACTCTCGCCAAGCAGAACGGGCCCGAGTTCGACGTGGCCACCATCGGCCCCGCGGGCGAGAACCTCGTGCCCATGAGCAACATCATCACCTCCTTCGGCAACAGCGGCGGCGCCGGCATCGGCGCGCTCCTGGGCAGCAAAAAGGTCAAGGGCATCGCCGTGCGCGGCACCGGCGCGGTCAAGATCGCCGAGCCCATGAAGGTCCGTCTGCTCTCCAACTACATGATCAAGGATCTGGTCGGTGGCAACAACAACCACACCGTCCCCTGCCACGCCCAGAGCTGGAGCGAGTACGTCGCCACCAACAACCGCTGGCAGGGCGCCCCCGGCATCACCTGGGACAAGGCCAGCAAGGGCCCCATCGACATGGGCGAGCAGCCCAGCGGCAACATCAACGTGGCGGCGCTGCGCTGCAACAAGGGCGTGTTCGACTTCGGCGAGATCGCGGAGAAATACACCGTCAAGCAGGGCGGCTGCTCCTCCTGTCCCGTGCGCTGCTACACCGAGTACGACATGGATCCCCTGGCGGACTACGACCTGCCGACCCACGTCTCCAACACCTGCATGCCCATCATCAAGATGCTCGAGTGGTACCCGAACCACAAGGACGCCGACGGCAACTCCGTGCCCTCCACCCACGACTTCGTGGACGAGAAGGACGCGAAGATGATCCTGGGCGGCGCGGGCTCCCGCGCGGCGGACGAGTACGGCGTCTGGTGCAACTACGGCAACCTCTACGAGGACTTCAACATGGCCTACACCACCGGCGTCCTCAAGGACGTGGCCGACCGGCTCTACCCCGGCGAGTGGGACGAGATCCCGTGGGATCTGATGGAGTCCGGCGACCCGCGCTGGGTGTGGGAAGTCTACCGCCGCATCTCCACCGGCAAGGGCCTCTTCGCCGACCTGGGCCTGGGCACCTACCGCCTCTACGAGAAGTGGGGCATGGACGACCCGGAGAAGAACGTCGCGGGCGTCAGCTTCTACGACTTCGTCAACGGCAAGAACTTCAACATCGGCCACAACGGCTATCCGCGCCACCACGGCCCCGAGAACTGCTGGCAGGCGGGCACGCTGTACTCCATGATGTACAACCGTGACTGCATGATCCACCACCTGATCA
>CAMVAJ010000103.1 GCA_947165425.1 uncultured Clostridia bacterium | reverse complement strand
TGATGGACGATGAAGACGTGCGCGCCTACAGCGCAAAATTCAAACCGACAAAATGAGGAGGATTTCAAAATGGCAAAGCGCAAGGTTAACCCCGAGCCCTATGATGATGACGATATCGACGAAGAAGGCGAATCCCTCAGCGTGTACGACGCCGCTCTGATCTGGATGTCAAACGGAAAAGACGAGGATTACACTTTCGGCTATACCGAGGAAGAACTTGAAGACGCCCTGAGGTAACCCATCCGCACGCCACCACCTTGTAACGATTGTACTTTATAACGAACCCCCGCAAGAAACGTTAATAGGGTATGCAAATCCAGACTACAAATCGTCCCCGGCAAGGCCAACAAGCCCTGCCGGGGACAAGCCATTTATGCGGAGAAGCCTATTTCAAGCCCTATGCGGCGTTCTGGGGAATCAATTCTGAGCTTGGCATGTTCATGCTGGCCACCAGCATGAAGCTCGACTGGTACTGGGCCTGGTTGTGCACCCGCGTCACCGAGACGACCCCGTCCTCCAGCGGCTGGCGCAGGGCCTCCAGCGCCTGGCGGCTGAACTCCGGCAGCTCGTCCAGGAAGAGCACCCCGTTGTGGGAGAGGGACACCGCGCCGGGCACCGCGTTGCTGCCGCCGCCGATGAGGCTCGCCACCGAGGCCGAGTGGTGCGGAGCGCAGAAGGGGCGCTCCACCATCAGGCCCATGCCGGGGCGCAGCTTCCCCGCGATGGACTGGATGCGCGTCGTCTCCAGCGCCTCCTCGAAGGTCAGAGGCGGGAGGATGCCGGGCAGGCACCGGGCCAGCATGGTCTTGCCGGAGCCGGGCACGCCGATCATCAGCATGTTGTGGCCGCCCGCCGCCGCCACCTCCAGCGCGCGCCGGGCCCCCAGCTGCCCCTGCACCTGGCTCAGATCCACCTGCGGCTTCGCGCTCGAGAGAATCTCCTGATAGCTGCGCTGACGCTGGGCCGGGATGCGCTCATAGCCCCGCAGATGGTTCACCACCTGCGCCAGGTTCCGCGCCGGGTAGACCTCGATGCCCTGGATGCAGGCCACCTCCTCACCGTTCCCCTCCGGCAGGATCACCTCCCGCACGCCGGTTTCGCTGGCGGAGATCACCATCGGAAGTGCGCCGCGCACCGGGTGCAGCGTCCCGTCCAGGGAGAGCTCGCCGATCATCAGCGTCTGGCTCATGTCGGTATCCGGGAGCTGTCTTGTCGCCGCGAGGATGCTGCAGGCGATCGGAAGGTCGAAGGCGGGGCCCTCCTTCTTCGTGTCCGCCGGGGCCAGGTTCACGGTCAGCCGCGCCACCGGCATCGCGAAGCCCGAGTTGACGATGGCCGTGCTGACCCGATCCCGGCTCTCCTTGATGGAGGCGTCCGGCAGGCCTATGATCTCCACGGCCGGCATGCCGTTGGCCGCGTAGACCTCCACCGTCACCCGGAAGCCCGTGACCCCGCTGAGTCCATAGCTCAACGCCCGCGCCAGCATCGGCGATCCCCTCCTTGATCTGTGGATTGCGTCCTCTCAAATGGTCAGGCACTCCTCGAGGCGGTTCAGCTCCATGCCGTCCGTCTGAAGCACCATGCAGCCCTCGTCCGGCAGGCCGTAGGCCTCGAAGTAGGCCTGCTCCAGCGGCATCCAGCGGGTGCGGAAGGCCTCCGCCTCCTGCGGCGTGTTCCGCTGCTCGATGCGCCGCCCGGCCTCCTCCGGGCTGACCTGCAGGAAGATGCGCAGCTGCGCCCGCTCCCGGATGCCCGGCAGATTGCTGTAGCAGCCCTCTAAAATCATGCCGTGCCGGGGGATGCCGTGGACGATGTCGGTCAGGCGGTCCTCGTGGCAGTCATAGCGGCGCAGGATGATGTTCACCTGGTTGAAATGCGGCGTGAGGATCTCCGTGTCCAGCCGCTCATAGTCCAGATTGCCGCCGGGGATCGCGAGGCGCTCCGGCGTCTTCCGGCTGTGGGGGACGCAGTAGTCGTCCGTGTGGATCACCGGCGCGTCCAGCACCGCGGCCAGGACGGCGGCGAGCTGCGATTTGCCCGCGGCGGAAGGGCCGTCGATCGTCAGGAGCATCGGCTCCGCGCGCCAGACCTCGTTCAGCGTGGTCAGCACCGGGATGATCGGCGCCCACGCCGCGTCCAGCACGCGGTAGGCTGGGTCCTCCTCCCGGTAGCAGCGCATCGAGTGGGAGGGGATCTGCCGCGTCCCGATCAGCGGCTGCGCCAGCGTCCGCAGGCGCACCTTGTCGATCCGGGGCAGGTCCCCCAGCTCCTCCACCGCGCGCGCCAGGCGCGCCCGCTGCGGGTCGGGCGTGCGGGGGCGCGAGAGGCGCATCATGGCCGCGATCCAGTTGGGCCGCAGGCCCGCGCGCTTCGCCGGGCGGATGTTCAGCCGGAGCCACGACCCCAGCTCCTCTACCAGCGGCTCCTCTGGCCGATCCTTCACGCGCGCCATCTCCTCGGCGATGCGCAGCTGCACCGCCGTCTGGGAGGACAGCAGATGCCCGTTGCCGTAGAGCATCTGAAGCAGCGATTTGAGCACATCCTCCTCGCCATAGCAGGGATGGCGCAGGAGCAGATCCCGAATGATTTCCTCCACGGGACAGTCTCCTTTACTGGTATCTATTCAGACAAATCGATATCTCTTCGCAGAAAACCTCATCCACCATCGCCCCGCGGAGGGCGATGGTCCCCCTTCCCCTGAAGGGGAAGGTCTTCAGGTACAATGCCATTGCGTGACAATCATGATTTATGCGATTGATGGTTTAGAATTGTTGGTGTCTCACCTGTAAAACAAACGAGCAAAAGCCCTACCTTCCCCTTCAGGGGAAGGGGGACCGCCGCAGCGGTGGATGAGGTCCGGTACCCAGAACGTTGGAAAGAGTCATAGTACGTTGTACTATGATGATTTGTCGGGAAGGGGGACCGCCGCAGCGGTGGATGAGGTTCCACGTTTGCGATGGTTCGTGTTTTTACTGCGATAACAGTCGTTATGTTTATTTCAGCCCTCAAACCGTCCGCCCAGCTCCCGCGCGTAGTCCGCCGGGTCGATGAAGCCGAAGGCCGCCTTGCGCAGGGAGGCGTAGGGGTAGATCACGCTCAGCGCCTCGCCGGAGTCCAGCCGGCCCGTCACCTCGACCTGCACGACCGGCAAGAGCGCCAGCACGTCCCGGGCGCACCGCAGGGCGAGGCCCGCCAGCAGACGCTCCGCGTCCACGCCCTCGGCCGGGTGGGCCGTGAAGGTGACCACGGCGCGGTCCGCGTCCGGGGCGCTCACCGTCACCTCCCCGGCGTAGGGCCGCAGGTCGGAGAGGGGATCGCAGTGGCGCAGCACCTCCGCGTAGGCGGTCAGGTCGCCCGCCAGCACCGCCTCCGCCCGCTCCCGGAGATAGGCCCAGCGCTCCGCCGGCATGCCGCCCGCCTCCGGCACGGTCCGGTGCAGCAGCTCCGTCCAGTCCACGCGCTCGTCCGCCCGCCGCCAGAATTCCTCGAAGGGCGGCGCGCTCGGCTTCTCCGACGCCGCGGCGCTGTCCGCCGGCCTGGGCGCCGGCTCCTTCGCGGGCTTCGCGGCCGGCTCGGCGCCGTCCTCGGCCGCCGCCCCCTGGGGCTTGTCCACCGGCCACAGCTCCCCAACGATCTGGTAGAGCATGTCCAGCGGGTTTTCGTAGCTCTTGTTGTTGTTCGCCATCGTCCTCACGCCTCCTCCCCAACCCGGCAGCGCAGGCTGGGCGGATTGTCCGACACCTGGAAGCCCTCCACGGTCACGTGCGCATCCCCCGAGATCTCGTTGTCAAACAGCCAGCGGGATAGAGGGTTGATCAGCAGGCTCTCCACCTGGTTGCCGATGCCGCGCCCGCCGTTGGACAGATCCGCCAGCGCCGCCGCCCGCAGCTCGTCGTAGGCCTCGTCCGTCACGGTCAGGCGGATATTCTTCTGCTCCTCCAGGCGGGAGACGATCTTCTTGACCTTCGAGGAGAGGATCGCCTCGCCGGCCTCCTCCCGGATATAGTCGAAGATCACGATGTTCTCGCCGATCCGGTTGAGGATCTCCGGGCGGCCCAGCTCCAGCTTGAAATAGTCCTCGATGGCCCCGCGCAGGCGCGTCTGCACCTCCTCGTAGGGCATGTCCATCGTGACGTTGGCGTGCCGGTTGCCCAGGGCGTCCTTGACATAGATGCCCAGGTTGGAGGTGAAGATGATGATGGTCTCCCCGAAGTAGACCGTGTTTCCCTGGCCGTCCGTCATGCGGCCATCCTCCAGGATCTGCAGGAACTTGTCGAGGATGTTGGTGTGGGCCTTCTCGATCTCGTCGAAGAGCAGGATGCAGAAGGGGTTATTCTTCACCGCGTTGGTCAGCTGGCCGCCCGCCTCGTAGCCCACGTATCCGGGCGGGGCGCCCAT
>CAMVAJ010000102.1 GCA_947165425.1 uncultured Clostridia bacterium | reverse complement strand
GGTCTTCAACTGGCTGCTGATCTTCGGCCATCTGGGCTTTCCGCGCATGGGCGGGACCGGCGCAGCGGTGGCAACGGTGATCTCCCGGTATGTGGAGCTGCTGATCGTGGCGCTCTGGACGCACCGGCACCCGAAGCGCTGCCCCTGGGCGGCGGGGATCTACCGCACCCTCGCGGTGCCGCTCCCGCAGGTGAAGCGCTTCTTCGTCAAGGGCTTTCCGCTCCTGCTCAACGAGGCGCTCTGGGCCGGCGGGCAGGCGATGCTCTCCCAGTGCTACTCGGGGCGCGGCCTGAACACGGTCGCCGCCCTGAACATCGCCAATACGATCAACAACCTTTTCCTGATCGTCTTCATGACCATGGGCTCCTCCATCGCCATCATTGTGGGCCAGCGCCTGGGCGCGGGGCGGATGGAGGAGGCCAAGGACATCGACAACAAGATGATCGCCTTCTCCATCGCCTGCTCGGTGGTTTCGGGGCTGGCGCTGTTCGCGCTGTGCCCGCTGTTCCCGCGCTTCTATAATACCTCCGGGGAGGTGCGGGCGACGGCGGTGGTCTTCATGCGGATCGCGGCGTGCTTCATGCCGCTGCACGCCTTCATGAACGCCGCCTACTTCACGCTCCGCTCCGGCGGCAAGACGGTGATCACCTTCCTCTTCGACAGCGGCTTTGTGATGGCGGTCTCCCTGCCCATCGCCTTCCTGACCAGCCGGCTGACCGGGCTGCCCGCCACGGCGATCTACGCCCTGGTCAGCGCGGGGGACCTGATCAAGTGCGTCGCGGGGTACATCATGGTCAAGCGCAATCTCTGGATCCAGAACATCGTGGAGGAGAAAACGGCATGAAAAAAGTCCGGCTTGCGGCCCTCCTGCTGGCGGCGCTCACGCTGTGGACCTGCGCCGCGGCGCTGGGGGAGGATTTCCCGCCCCTCAACGCGGCGGGCTTTCTGGACGAGGGCGAGTTCGTCTTCTCCGACGAGGAGGCCGGCATCTGGCGCTACTGCTCCGACAGCCTCTGGGTGGAGATCACCCGCCGGGAGCAGGAGAAGCCGAAGGAGCGCTGGTACGAGGCGGAGATCCGCCTGTGCGAGGGCGCGGAGGGCTTCCGCATGATCCCCTGGCGGGAGACCAAGCGCTGGACCAGCCTCAACTATCCCTACAAGATCGCGCGCCAGGCGCGGAGCGTCTTCGCCGTGAACAGCGATTTCGCCCACCTGCGCCTGAGCCAGAAGCGGGTGGCGGGGATCCTGCTGCGCGGCGGCGAGATCGTCAACACCCATACCACCTCCAAGAAAAAGATCTTTCCGAACCTGGACACGCTGGCCCTCTTCCCGGACGGGGACATGCGCCTCTTCGACGCGAACGCGCACAAGGCGCAGGAGTACGTCGAGATGGGCGCGGTGGACGTGCTGGCCTTCGGCCCCTGGCTGATCCGGGACGGGGAGATCAACACCGCCGACATCAAGGCCATCGGGCGCGAGCTCTGCCAGCGCACGGCGGTCGGCATGGCGGAGCGGGGGCACTATTTCGTCATCGTCTCCGAGGGCCGCATCGCCGAGAGCAAGGGGACCGACCTGGCCTTTATCGCGGAGAAGATGAAGGATCTGGGCTGCACGCTGGCGATCAACCTCGACGGCGGGCAGTCCAGCGCCATGATCTTCATGGGCCGGCAGATCAACCTCGTGAAGAACAAGAAGGGCAACCGGGCCAGCGCCCGGAAGGCCGCGGAGATCCTGGCCATCGGCACGTCCGACCTGTGCCTGACGGAGGACGACGCCTTCTGAGCCGAAACGAACGATCACGAACAATCTTGAAGAAATGTCATAGGGACCGATGAGCGGAGGAGGGAGAGCGTGGGCCGCAGGCGCGAGGAAATCTTCAGGATCGACCGGAATCCGCACCGCGTGCGGCGCTTCCTGGGCCATCTTCTGCTGACGGTGCTGATGCTGGCGCTGATCGCGGGCGTCGCGAATTTTGCGATTTCGCGGGACGTGGCGCTGGAGAACGTCTATGTCACGGTGGCGAACCTGCCCGAGGATCTGGAGAACTACTCCATCCTCCATCTGAGCGATCTGCACGGGGCGACCTTCGGGGAGCGGCAGGCGGGCATCCGGAACGCGCTGGGGAGCGAGCGCTTCTCGCTCTGTGTCATGACGGGCGACATGCTCGGCCCGGAGGGGGACACGTCGGCCCTGGAGGACCTGCTGGACTGCCTCCCCGAGGGGCTGGCCACGGTTTATATTCCAGGGGACGAGGATCCGCCCTACCTCGACCCGACGGCGCACGGCTCCATCTCCCCGCTGGCCGTCTGGGCGGAGCGGCTGGCGGACCGTGGGGTCACGGTGCTGGACGCGCCGATGCTCATCACCCGCGGCCGAAACGGGCGGGCCAGGCTGTGGCTGATCCCGGAATCCCTCTACGCGCTGGATTTAGAGGCTGTGCGACGGGGCTATCAGACCCAGCTGGAGAACCTGAACACCGTCACCGCCCTGACGCCGGACCAGGTCGCCGCCAAGCGGGTGGCGCAGTATCAGCTGGCCCGGGTGGAGAAAATCCGCGGTTCCCTGCGGGAGATCCAGCCGACGGATATCCAGATCGTGCTCACCCACGCGCCGCTGAACGCCGAGTACGCGCAGACCCTGCGGGGCTGGTCGGAGCGAGGGGACGTGTTCTCGATCCGGCAGAGCGCCCTCGTGCTGGCCGGCCATCTCTGCGGGGGGCAGTGGCGGCTACCGTGGCTGGGGGCGGTCCATGTCCCCGAGTACGGCTGGTTCCCGGAGGACAGTTTAGTGACCGGCGTCGGCTGGCCCGGCGGCGTCCGGCAGTATATCTCGCCCGGGCTGGGCGCCTCGGGCGCCTACCCCTGGTGGCAGTCTTTCCGGCTGTTCAACCGCCCCGTGATGACCAAAGTCTACCTGACCGCCCGGGAGCGCGGACGCTGAGCCAGGGCAGCGCCCGGGCGATCTCGGAGACGCAGACGAAGAGAACGGAGTAAACGCATGGCATTTGGCGCGACAAAGACCCGCTACGAGATGGATATGACCAGCGGAAGCCTTCTGGGCAAGGTGCTGCTTTTTGCCGGTCCGCTCATGCTGACCGGCATTCTTCAGCTCCTCTATAACGCCGCGGACATCATCGTTGTCGGCAACTTCGCAGGCCCGCAGGCGCTGGCGGCGGTGGGCTCCACCTCGTCCCTGATCAATCTCCTGGTGAACGTGTTCATGGGCCTCAGCGTGGGCACGAGCGTGCTGGTCGCCCGCCGCTGGGGCGCGGGGGAGATGGCGGAGGTCTCCAGAGCGGTGCACACCTCCATCACCGTCGCGCTGATCTCCGGCGAGCTGGTGGGTGTGGTTGGCGTCGCTTTCGCGCGGCCGCTGCTGGAGATGATGGACAGCCCCGAGGACGTCATCGACATGGCGGCCCTCTACGTGCGGATCTTCTTCATGGGGATGCCGGTCAATATGCTCTATAACTTCGGCGCGGCGATCCTGCGGGCGGTGGGCGACACGAGGCGGCCGCTGTACTACCTGACCATCTCCGGCCTGGTGAACGTGCTGCTGAATCTGCTGCTGGTGATCGTCTTCCACCTGGACGTGGCGGGCGTCGCCATCGCCACGGTGGTGAGCCAGCTGGTGAGCGCGGTGCTGGTGCTCCTGTGCCTGATGCGCTCCACCGGCCCGCTGAGGCTGAACTGGCGAAAGCTGCGCATCGACGGACGGCAGCTCCTGGACATCGTGCAGGTGGGACTGCCTGCGGGGCTGCAGGGGAGCCTGTTCTCCATCTCCAATGTGCTGATCCAGTCCTCGGTCAACTCCTTCGGCTCCATCGCGATGGCGGGCAATTCGGCGGCCTCGTCGCTGGAGGGCTTTGTCTATACCGCAATGAACAGCATCTACCAGGCGGATCTCACCTTCGCGAGCCAGAATCTCGGCGCGGGGAAAATCGACCGCGTCAAGCGGGTGATGTGGGTCTGCCTGGGGACCGTGACGGTGATCGGTCTCTCCTTGGGCCTGCTCTTCTACCATTTCGGCGCGCCACTGCTGGCGGTGTACAACAGCGATCCTGAGGTGGTGGCCTTCGGCCTGCTGCGCATGTCGGTGATTCTGCCGACCTATTTCCTCTGCGGCATCATGGATACCATGGTGGGGCAGCTGCGCGGCATCGGCTGCTCGATCGTGCCGATGGTGGTGAGCCTGGCCGGCGCCTGCGTATTCCGGATCATCTGGATCCTGACCGTGTTCAGCCAGCCGGCCTGGCACACCCTGCAGGTGCTCTATATCTCCTACCCGATCTCCTGGGCACTCACATTCGCGGCTCATTTCACCTGCTGGCTGGTGGTGAGCCGCCGCGTGTTTGCCAAGCTGCGCCCGTCGGAAACCGCCAAGGCCGGTTGAAACGTATAAAAATGTAATGAACAACCTGGTATAAGACCATATTGTACAAAGAGACACCTTGTTACAAATATGACGAAAAAAACCTTCAAAAAGGGGTTGACAAGGG
>CAMVAJ010000101.1 GCA_947165425.1 uncultured Clostridia bacterium | reverse complement strand
TCCATCATGGGCAAGGCCCTGGAGAACGCCGACCGTCCCTTCGTGGCGGTGCTGGGCGGCGCGAAGATCTCCGACAAGCTGAACGTGATCGACAACCTCCTGGAGAAGGTCGACACCCTGATCATCGGCGGCGGCATGGCCTTCACCTTCCTCAAGGCCAAGGGCTATGAGATCGGCAAGAGCCTGCTGGACGAGACCAAGATCGACTACTGCAAGGACATGATGGCCAAGGCCGAGGCCAAGGGCGTCAAGCTCCTGCTCCCCGTGGACACCGTGTGCGTCAAGGCCTTCCCGGATCCCATCGACGCCCCCGTGGACACCTGCGTCGTGGACGCGGACAAGATCCCCGCGGACATGGAGGGCTGCGACATCGGCCCCAAGAGCGCGGCGCTCTTCGGCGAGGCGGTCAAGGCCGCCAAGACCGTGGTCTGGAACGGCCCCATGGGCGTGTTTGAGAATCCGACCCTGGCCAAGGGTACCCTCGCGGTGGCCCAGGCGATGGCCGACAGCGACGCCGTGACCATCATCGGCGGCGGCGACAGCGCGGCGGCGGTCGAGCAGATGGGCCTCGCGGCGAAGATGACCCACATCTCCACCGGCGGCGGCGCGTCCCTGGAGTACCTCGAGGGCAAGGTCTTGCCCGGCGTGGCCTGCCTGGACGAGAAGTGATCGGATCCGCAGCGAATAAAAACAGGAAGAGGAGATTCCCATGCGCAAGGCAATCATTGCCGGTAACTGGAAGATGAACAAGACCCCCGCCGAGGCCAAGGCCCTGGTGGAGGCCCTCAAGCCCCTCGTGAAGGAGGCCTCCTGCGACGTGGTCGTCTGCGTCCCGGCGGTGGATATCGCCACCGCGAAGGCCGCGGCGAAGGGCTCCAACATCAAGGTCGGCGCGCAGAACGTCCACTTCGCCAAGAGCGGCGCCTACACCGGCGAGCTCTCCGCGGATATGCTCAAGGAGGCCGGCGCGGAGTACGTCATCATCGGCCACTCCGAGCGCCGCCAGTATTTCGGCGAGACCGACGCCACCGTGAACCAGCGGGTGCTGGCTGCCGTGAACGCAGGCCTGAAGGTCATCCTCTGCGTGGGTGAGAAGCTCGAGGAGCGCAACGCCGGCTACACCGACGCCCTCGTGGAGTATCAGACCCTGATCGCCCTGACCGGCCTGGACAAGAAGCAGGTGGAGAAGATCGTCATCGCCTACGAGCCCGTCTGGGCCATCGGCACCGGCGTCACCGCCACCGACGAGCAGGCCAACGAGACCATCGGCGTGATCCGCGCGGCCCTGGCCCGCAAGTACGGCAAGGGCACTGCGAACAAGGTCCGCATCCAGTACGGCGGCTCCATGAAGCCCTCCAACGTGAAGGGCCTGATGGCGCAGCCCGAGATCGACGGCGGCCTGATCGGCGGCGCCTCCCTGAAGGCGGAGGACTTCGCGGCCGTGGTCAATTACGACAAGTAATCCAAGGCAGGGGGCGCATTCCCGGGCGGGAGTGCGCCCCCTTTTGGTCTCACGGAATCAGGACACGCAGAAAGCCGGAGGTCATCCTATGCTGTTCATTGGCATCTGCGGAGCCAGCGGCTCCGGCAAATCCACCCTGGCGGAATTCCTGCAGGCCCGGCTGGGGGACGCGCGCTGCACGGTGCTGCAGCAGGACGCGTATTATCTGGACCACCCGACCCTGACCTTTGAGGAGCGCAAGCTCCTGAACTACGACGAGCCGGATATCTTCGACCACGATCTCCTGCTCCAGGACATCCGGACGCTGATGGCCGGCAAGCCCATCACCCGAAAGCACTACGACTACAGCCTCCACCGCCGCGCGGACCTGGACGAGCTGATCCAGCCCAGGGACGTGATGATCCTCGAGGGCATCCACTGCTTCCACGACGTGCGGCTGCGGGATCTGATGTACCTGAAGCTGTATATGAACGTGGAGCCCGATATCTGCCTGCTGCGCCGCATCGAGCGGGACATCAAGGAGCGCGGCCGGGACATCGACGGCATCGGCATGCAGTACCTGACAACGGTGAAGCCGATGTACGACAAGTACATCCGCAACTATGTCCAGTACGCCGACGTGATCGTCCAGGGCGGCGGGCGCAACGCCCGGATCGTGGATATCCTCGCGGGCTATGTCAAGGACGAGCTGGCCTCGAGGGAAAAAAACTAATGGCCTCAGAGCGTCTATTGACACTGAGAATGAAATCTGTATAATAAGAGATGAAGGGCAACGCTTAACGGCTGCTCCTCAACGAAGAAACAGAGCTGCGATCAGGAAGGTCGCAAAACATCCGTCACTTGGCCGAGTGGCGGTTGTTTTTTTCGCTGCGATCTCCCGACCTTGACTGCCGATGGGTTTGACGGATCGTGATGGTCACCGTAAACCGGCCGACATGGAAGGTGATTGATACCGGCAACGCCAACACCTCCTTTCGGATGGTGTAGGAGCAAACCGCCAAGCACGTGTATTCCCCTTCATCTCACCCCTTGCGGGGCAAGACCATTGTAGCGGAATCGAAAGCCGTCGTCAAGAAAAAAGCATCTGCCGTCTGCACACGCAGCCTGTTGGCCGCTCTGGAGGGGACAGCACGGCGGGCAGGGGACCGATTCAATTGTAAAACTGCATCAAACAAAGCTGAGATCGTGAAAAACCGGGCAATTTCCCGGTTGACAAAAATCCCCGGCCTGTCTATAATAGAGGACGGTCAACAATCGGGACCGTGTGCGAAAGGGGTTTGAGGGCGCGACATGACGCTGGATGTATCTCAGGCGCTGAAGCAGCCGGGGACGGCGATGCCGATGGACGCGGAGCAGGCCATTGCTCCGGTGGAGATCGGCGGAGACACCGTCACCTTTGAGCCGGCGAGGCTCGCGGGCAGTTTCATGGCGCTCGAGGGCGGCGATATCGTGGTGCGCGGCATCCTCACGACCCGGGCGCACGCCCGGTGCGCCAACTGTCTCTCTCCGGCGGAGGCCGACGTGGAGGAGGAGTTCGACGAGGTGTTCCATCTGGGGGGCGACCCGGATGACCCCGAGATCTTCGCCTATACGGGCCAGGAGCTGGAGCTGGAGCAGCTGGCGATGTCCACGGCGGTGCTGGGATTGCCGATCCGCTTCCTGTGCAGGGAGGGGTGCAGCAGGGTGCCGGCGTTTGATGTCGCCGATGTGGTGGTCTCCCTCGCGGAGGACGAGGAGCGCGGACAGCGGCCCTTTGCGGCGCTGAAGGAGCTTCTGGCCAAGGCGGAGAGCGGGACACCTGAATAACGGAATCTGATGATGTTTGAGGGGGTGTGAACATGGCAGTACCGAAGGGGAAAGTTTCCAAGGCGCGCAGGAACAGCCGTCGTGCCAACTGGAAGCTGGAGCTTCCCGGCATCGTCGAGTGCCCGCAGTGTCACGCGATGAAGCTGAGCCACCGCGTTTGCAAGGCCTGCGGCTACTACAACGGCAAGCAGGTGCTGAAGGTCGCGGAGAATAACGCGTAAAAAACAGATACACAGCTCGCAGACGGGGGAGGAGTACCCCGCGCGGCGCGGCAAGAGAGAGCGGGTCACCGGCTGAGAACCCGCTTCCGCAGCGGCGGGGGAAGGTCGCCTCTATCAGAGCGCGGGTGAACGCGCCCGGCTATCGCCGGACGCCTGAGCCACGCGCGGGCGCGCCCGATACAGCGCGTAAGAGGCAGACTTTTCGTCTGCGAACGAAGGTGGTACCACGACAGCGCTCGTCCTTGACGGACGGGCGCTGTTTGCGTAGGGGAGGTGATGCGTCGTGTCCTACCTGGAGAAAGTCTGGAGCCGCGCGGGGAACTGGGGTGGTCTGCTGCTGGTGGTGGGCGCGGCGGTCTGCCTGGCGGCCGGACAGCTTTCGCGCTTCGCGCCCGAGGCGCGCCGGGAGACGGCCGCTGTGGCCCTCAAGGCCGCGGGACTGGCCGTGGCCCTCGCCGGGGCGCTGCGGATCTTTGAGATTTTTTGAGCAACCGCAAGGAGGAGATCAGCGATGTCTGAGAACAACAGAGCGGCCCAGATGGAGCCGCGCTTCAGCCCCCAGGGCATGGAGGGGGAGATCTACGAGAAATGGGAGAAGAGCGGGGCCTTTGTGGCGCACCGCGTGGAGGGGAAGAAGCCCTTCACGATCGTGATGCCCCCGCCCAACATCACCGGCCAGCTCCACATGGGCCACGCGATGGACAACACCCTGCAGGACGCGGCGGTGCGCTTCCACCGCATGAAGGGCGACCCCACCCTGTGGCTCCCGGGCACCGACCACGCCGCCATCGCCACCGAGGTGAAGATCGTGGACGCGATGCGCAAGGAGGGCCTGACCAAGGAGGGCATCGGCCGCGAGGCCTTCCTGGAGCGGGCCTGGGCCTGGAAGAAGGAGTACGGCGGCCGCATCACCACCCAGCTGCGCCGCATGGGCACCAGCTGCGACTGGAGCCGCGAGCGCTTCACGATGGACGAGGGCTGCTCTAAGGCGGTGCGCGAGGTGTTCTGCCGCCTGTATGAGAAGGGGCTCATCTACCGGGGCATCCGGCTGGTGAACTGGTGCCCCTGCTGCGGCACCTCCCTGTCCGACGCGGAGGTGGAGTACGAGGAGCAGGACGGCAACTTCTGGCATCTGCTCTACCCGGTGAAGGAGACCGGCGAGATGCTGGAGCTGGCCACCACCCGGCCGGAGACCATGC
>CAMVAJ010000100.1 GCA_947165425.1 uncultured Clostridia bacterium | reverse complement strand
CTTACGCTTCCGCTGCTCGATATCACATACGTAGTGTAGCACAGAAAACTTAAAATAACATAAAAAACAACGTGAAGGCTTTTTGAATTGCGCCAATAACAGCCCTATGATGGCTGCTGCTGCGCTTCCCGTGGATCATACGTACTGTAAATTTTAAGGAAGGGACAAAACCCATCACCTTTGGAGACCTGAAGGAAGCGGAAAACAAAGTGGCGGGTGGTTCGGGCTTGGATTCGGCCGGTGCACTTAAGCCCCTGAAAACGCTTGTGTTTTCAGGGGCTTTCACGTTTGGGCATGGTTTGGGCATGCTCCTGCGCATAGGATTCTTCCTCCCAGAACGCACATGATTCTGCGGCAGATTGAAGGAGGAGAATCCATGTCAAGAATCAAACTCAAATCGGCAGGCGGAATCAGCCGCAAAAAAGCTGCGGACGCATATTTGCTTGAAAAGGTTTCATCTGTTCTCCGCTGGCTGTCTTGTGCTCTTCCGCCACACAGGATTCGTGCGGATATGCGTCCATGAATAGGGCAGCTCCGGGTTGCGGATGCGGGCCAGGAGAATACCGGCGGCGATGCGGCCGACCTCGACGCTGGGAATCTGTACCGTCGTCAGAGCGGGATCGACCAGGGCGGACTGAGAAGTGCCGTCAAAGCCGGTGACCATAATGTCGTCAGGGATGGAGAGTCCCTTTTTTTTGATGGCGCTCATCAGATGGATGGCCAGATAGTCGTTGGCGCAGACAAAGGCGTCGGGCAGAGAGGGCATGCGGTCCATCTGACGGATCAGCCAGTCCGAATCGCTGTAGGGGGAGGCGTCCGGCGCCAGAATGCAATACTGCTCATCCAGAGGAAGGCCCGCCTGCTCCATGCCAATGCGTAAGCCGAACCACCGCTCGTAAAAGCTGCCGCAATGCCACTTGTCGCCCACAAAACCAATCCGGCGCGCGCCGAGCGAAATAAGCTGCTTCGTCACCGTAATGATGCTGGCCACGTTCTCCATGGAGACAAAGTCGCAGGGGTACTGATGGATGATGGCGTGCGCCGGACTGTCAATCATGATGGTGGGCAGACTCAGCGCGCAGATCATATTCAGATAGTCGGCGTCAAACAGCTCAATCGCCACGATGCCTTCCATCTGCTCCGGAATAAAGTGGGGTGGGAGCTGCCTGCTTTTCAGTTCCTCCGCGGAAATCTCAAACATGCGCAGCGTAAAACCGGCCCGGCAGATCTGATCCGTGAAAGATGTGACGAAAAAAGTGCCGAAGTGATAGTCAACAGGCATATTGTTGGTGATCAGCGCGATGCTGCCGGCGCTTTGCCGGGGAGGAACGGGCTTTTCCTCCGCGGGAAGCCCGTAGCCCAGCTCGCTTGCCTTCTGCAGGATCAGGGCACGGGTGGCGGACGGCACAGCGCCGCGCCCGTTGAATACTTTGGACACCGTATTCCTGGACAGCCCGCAGGCGTTTGCGATATCCTGCATCGTGACCCGCTTGTTTGTCATATCGAAAACCCTTTCTGTGGTGGTTAGATTCATCTTATCATATATTGCGTCTTGAATCAAGTTTACATTTTGTAAACCTTCCGCAAATCAAAAGCTTTTGAGATATCCAAATACGGGTCATTTCCACCAGATAATGACATAAATTTCTTCTGAATGTCCATTTTCTATTGACAATTTGTAAATCGTGCTGTAAAATCAAACTCGGATAATGTAAACCTGTTCGTTCCCGGCGTGACAATCGGCTGTTCAGACTGTAAAGCGGAAAATGTTCAAAATGAGAACCGTCTGTGCACCAGGCGAGGACCTTTCCGCTTACGAAAGGGGGCATCTCCGAACTCGGTTTGCTTCGTTCTCTGTTTCTGTGGTCATCTGACAAGGAGGGAAAGCATGCAAGGTGCAAGAAATGCCTCTGCCGCAGCAGCGCGGCAAAAGAAAGCAAAACCGGACTGGGGAAAGAGACTGCGGGATTTCTGTGACAACTCGCCGTATCTGATCATGCTCCTGCCGGCGATCATTGTGGTCTTCCTGTTCAACTATCTGCCGATCTACGGCGTGCTGATCGCGTTCCAGGACTTTATGCCCGGCGATCCGATCCTCTCGAGCGAGACCATCTGGGTCGGCTTTGACAACTTTACCCGGTTCTTCTCCGACCCGCAGTTCTGGCCGCTGATGAAGAACACCTTCCTGATCTGCATCATCGGCTTTGTCATCGGCTTCCCGCTGCCGATCATCGTGTCCCTGGCGCTCAACGCCGTGAAGCGCAAGCGGACGGCCAAGGTGTTCCAGACCATCTACACGGCGCCGCACTTCATCTCGCTGGTCGTGCTGGTGGGTATGCTGAGGCTCTTCTTCGGCATCGACGGTCTGGTGAACAACGTTGTGGCGCATCTGGGCGGAGCGCGGTTCCAGTATATGCTGGAGGCCTCGGCCTTCCGGCCGCTGTATATTCTGTCCAGCAACTGGCAGGACTTCGGCTGGAGCGCGGTGATTTATATCGCGGCCCTGTCCAACGTGGACCCGGTGCAGCACGAGGCGGCCATGATCGACGGCGCGACCCGCTTCCAGCGGGTGCTGCACGTGGATATCCCGGCCATCATGCCCATGATCAGCGTGATGCTGATCATGTCCATCGGCGGCCTGATGGGCGTCGGCTATGAGAAGGCCCTGCTGATGCAGCACGACGCGAACCTGTCGGTCAGCGAGCTGATCTCCACCTACGTGTATAAGCGCGGCCTGACCGGCGTGCCGGATCAGGCGTACGCCACCGCCATCGGCCTGTTCAACTCGGTCATCAACGTGCTGCTGCTGATCATCGCCAACACGACCTCCAAGCGGTTCTCCGAGAACTCGCTGTGGTAAGGGAGGGAAGAAGAATGAGCAACGTGAAAGCCGCTTACAAAGAGAAGCATCACGCGTTGAAGGATACCCGGGGTGACAAGATCTTCCATGTGATCAACCTGTGCATCCTGACTCTGCTGGCGCTGATCATCCTGTATCCCCTGTATTTCATCATCATCGCCTCCTTCTCCGACCCCGACGCGGTGCTGGGCGGCGAGGTGGTCCTGGCTCCGGTGCGGATCACGCTCGAAGGCTATGAGTACATTTTCCAGCGCCAGGACGTCTGGTCCGGCTATCTGAATACCATCATCTATACGGTGGTCACCGTGATCCTGTCCCTGGCGGTCACCATCCCCGCCGGCTGGGGCCTGAGCCGCAAGACCACCCCGGGCAAGAAGTTCTGGATGCTGTTCTTCATCATCCCCATGTTCTTCGGCGGCGGCCTGATCCCGTTCTACAACGTGATGAGCAGCCTGAAGCTGATCAACTCCCCCTGGGCCGTGATTCTGCCGGCCATCATGTCCGTGTGGAACCTGTTCATGTGCAAGACCTTCTTTGAATCCTCCATCCCGGAGGGCATGCTGGAGGCCGCGCGCATCGACGGCGCGGGCAAATTCCGCACCTTCTTCTCCATCGTGCTGCCCCTCTCGAAGGCCATCATCGCCGTGATGGCGCTCTACTACGCCGTGGGCCAGTGGAACAGCTACTTCAACGCCATGATCTTCCTGCAGGATCCCGCCAAATACCCCCTGCAGCTGGTGCTGAAGGAAATCCTGATCGCGTCCGAGAGCACGGTGGGCGGCAGCGGCGAGACCATCCTGCAGCAGTACCGCCAGGCGAACCTGCTCAGATACGTCTCCGTTATCGTGTCCAGCCTGCCGGTGCTGTGCCTGTATCCGTTCGTGCAGAAATACTTTGCCCAGGGCGTCATGATCGGCTCCCTGAAGGGCTAAGAGGAGGAACCTGAAATGAAAAACATGAAAAAATGGCTCTCGCTGCTCCTGCTGGTGGTGCTGGCGGTCTCCCTGACGGCCTGCGGCAGCAAGAACGACACCACCCCGGCCGCGGCTCCGACCGCCGCGCCGACGGAAGCGCCCGCGGCGGAGGCCGCCCCCGCCGCCCCCGCCGAGACCAAGGCGGAGGAGCCCGCCAAGGAGGAGAAAGCGGCCGACGCCGCGCCGGCCAACGATCATCCGCTGAACGCCACCTACGGCTTCCAGTGGACGGATCCCACCGCGCCGATTCTGAACGAGAAGGGCGCCCAGGAGATCTCCTTCCGGGTTTACTCCTCCAAGAACGCCTCCGCCCTGGACTACAACGACATGAAAATCATGGCTGACCTGTTCGCCCAGACCAACGTGCGGGTCGAGTGGGAGAATGTGTCCGAGTCCGTGTACTCCCAGCAGAAGAATCTGATCTTCGGCAACAAGGACAACCGCCCGGACGCGATCTACCACGCCGGCATGGGCGCGGGCGAGATCATCAAGTATGCCAAGCGCAAGGTGCTGGTGCCCATCAGCGACTACCTGGACTATATGCCCAACTTCAAAAAGCTGCTGGAGGAGCGCCCTGACATCCGCGCCCAGCTGCTGAACATCGAGGACGGCAAGATCTACTCCCTGCCCCGCATCGAGGAGATGGGCCTGCTGCAGAGCCCGAACCTGCTCTTCCTGAATGTCGCCTGGACCAAGGAGGCCATCGCGGCGGGCGCCGTGGAGGGCCTGGCCGAGGACCAGCTGAAGGACGGCCTGGCGCTGACCGCCGCCCAGATGGAACAGCTTCTCGTCTACTTCCGCGACCACGACATGAACGGCAACGGCAAGACCGACGACGAGCGCCCCATGAACTTTGTCTACAACAACTGGCAGGGCAACCAGTGCGACCTCTACGGCATGTTCGGCCTGAACGACAACCTCGAGCACCGCGTGGTGGTGGACGACAAAATCACCTACACCGTGCAGGACGACCGCTTCAAGGAGGCCACCAACTTTATCGCCAGCTGGGTGGACAAGGGCCTGATCGACAAGGTCTCCTTCGAGCAGAGCCAGGATAACTTCCTGGCCAACGGCAAGGGCATGGAGACCTACGGCGCCTTCTACTGGTGGGAGAGCGAGACCGTCGTCTCCAACCC
>CAMVAJ010000099.1 GCA_947165425.1 uncultured Clostridia bacterium | reverse complement strand
TGGACGAGACCTTCGGCCTGATCGAGACCGCCGAGAAGGCCGCCGAGATCTACATGAAGATCGCCCACCTGCCGCGGCTGAACACCATCACCGACGAGCAGATGCACCAGCTCGAAAAGCGCTTCGGCATCAAGGCCCGGGAGGGGTATCTCGACTGAGACGATCAAGAATGGTCCTGCGACATTTACAGAGAATACGAAGGATTTTCATATTTATCAGACCAGCCCTTCCACCACCGTCCTGCGGAGGACGGTGGTCCCCCTCCCCAGCGAGCTGGGGAGGTTTTTAGTTACTGTGCCTTAAGCCCAATCTCCCCAGCTTGCTGGGGAGATGTCGCCGCAGCGACAGAGGGGCCGGCCTGAAAAGGCGCCGGAGGCAGTTGATTTTTCGTCCTGCCGGTGATAAAATAAAAAATGGTTTATTATGTGACTTTTGGCCGCGTCTGAAAGACGCAAGGAGTGAACATGACGAACGAAACCATGCCGATCGTCCTCATCCCGTCCCTGGAGCCGGACGACCGGCTGCCCGCCTATGTGGGCGAGCTGATGGCGAGCGGCTTCCCCCGTGTGGTCGTGGTGGACGACGGCTCCGGCCCGGACTATCAGCCGATCTTCGACCGGCTGCGGGCGCTGGGGGCCACCGTGCTGGGCTATGCGGTCAACCAGGGCAAGGGCGAGGCGCTCAAGACCGGCTACCGCTGGATCCTCGAGCACGAGCCGGACTGCGCGGGCGTCCTGACCGCCGACGCCGACGGCCAGCACACGGTGCCGGACTGCCTGAACCTGGCCAAGGCCCTGCGCGAGGGGGAGAACGCCCTCTACCTGGGCAGCCGGGATTTCAACCTGCCGAACGTTCCGCCCAAGTCCCGCAGCGGCAACAAGATCACCTCCATGGTCTTCAAGGCGCTCTACGGCGTCTGGCTGCCGGACACCCAGACAGGCCTGCGCGCCTTCCGGGCGGAGGAGCTGGCCTTCATGGCCGGAGTGCCCGGCGCGCGCTATGAGTACGAGATGAACGTCCTGATCGCCTGCGCCCGGCGGAAGCTCCCCATGGTGCCCATCACGATCGAGACGGTCTACGAGAACAACAACGAGGGGACCCACTTCCACCCGCTGCGGGACTCCTGGCGGATCTACAAGGTGATCCTGGGCGGCTTCTTCAAGTTCATGGCCTCCTCCCTGATCTGCTTCGCGGTGGATCAGCTGCTGTTCAACCTGCTGCGGGGCTGGCTGTTCCCGGCCCTGGGGATCAGCCTGAACCTCTCGCTCCCCCTGGGGATCCATCTGGACAACACGTCCCTGGCCAACTACACGGCCCGGCTCTTCAGCGCGGTGCTGAACTTCCGGCTGAACAAGGACGTGGTCTTCAGGGTGAAGGGCGTGAAGGGGGCCGGCTGGCGCTACGCCGTGACGGCGATCTGCATTGTGGTGCTCTCCACCCTGGGCATCAAGGCCCTGGGGCTGCTCGGCATGGCCCCGTGGCTCGCCAAGCTGATCGTGGACTGCCTGCTCTATTTCCTCAGCTATCGCATCCAGCAGAACTGGGTTTTCCGGGAGGCGTAAGGGACAAAGATGAAGAATATCCTGCTATCCATCCTGGCGGTCATCCTGCTCTTCGGCTTCGCCCTGGCCATCCCCAGTGGCAACGTCAGCGAGGAGCTGAGCGAGCAGTATGAGAGCGAGACCGATGACGGCGGCGAGTTTGATTTTCTGTGATTTCACAAGATAAAAGGAGGACGTGCGCGATGATGAAGCGGTTTTTCTCCCTGCTGTGCGTGCTGGTGCTGGGCCTGACCTCTCTGGCCCTGGCCGAGGAAACCGAGGCTGCGGGAGCCGAGGTCGAGGACATCACCCTCGAGGACGAGACCGAGTCCACGGTGATCTTCCCATTGCCTGTTGATTTCACGCCCGGCCATGTGGCGCCGGAGGAGAACTACGACGGCATGGTCTATGACGACGCCAGTATCACGGTGCGCATGGAGCAGATCACTACGGAGACCGCCATCTGGAATGTGGCCTATGTGACCATCGCTGACCCCAGCCAGCTGCGGACCTCTGTCACGGCGAAGGGCCGCACCAACAAGATCTCCGCCATGGCCCGGAAGGCCAACGCGATCGTGGCCATCGGCGGCGACTACTACGGCTCCGACAAGGGCGGCTATATCGTCCGGCAGGGCGAGATCATCGAGAAGCGCAAGTCCCCCTACGAGACGCGGGATCTCCTCTGCGTGGACGAGAACGGCGACTTCCACATCCTCCTGCGCAAGCGGGACGCGAAGATTAACGGCAAGTCGAAGTCCATCAACCCGGATTTCGCCGCGCAGCTGAAGGCCCTGGTGGAGCAGCACACGCTGATCAACGTCTTCGAGTGGGGCCCGGCGCTGGTGCTCGACGGCGTCCAGCAGGACATCCCCGCCTCCTACTCCGGGAACCTGGACGGCATGGAGCCCCGCTGCGCCATCGGACAGACGGGGCGGCTGGAATACGTGCTCGTCGTGGTCGACGCCGCGAAGCGCGACGGACATACCGGCGCCACCTGCGAGGAACTGGCGCAGTTCATGTTTGAGCTGGGCTGCACCCAGGCTTACAACCTGGACGGCGGCGGCAGCGCGCTCATGTATTATCACGGGGACAACTTCTCCAACAAGACGGTCGAGGCGGAGCGCTCCGTCTCCGACATCATCTATTTCGCCACGGCGATCGACTCCGGGCTGGATGAACAGTAAGAGGAAAATATAAAAGATGGAAAACACCCTGCTGACCCTCTTCGGTCAGCCGCTAACCCGCTTCGGCCTCGGCTGCGCGCTTGCCGCGCTGATGGGTCTGGTTTTATGCGCCCCGCGGCTGATGCGCCGGGGCCTGGGCTACGGCGTCTGGATCCGCCTGTGCGTGTGTGTCCTGCCCTTCGCGTGGCTGATGGCCCGGCTCTTCTACGCTCTGGCTGGGTGGGTCATGATCCCCCTGGAGGCCATCTTCGACCTGGACACCGGCCGCGACCCGCTGGAGGTGCTGCGCTTCTGGCACGGCGGCTACTCGCTGGTGGGCGCGGTGCTCGGCGCGGCGCTGGGCGCCTGGCTTGCGGAAAAATGGGCCGGCACCGCCCGGGGCGAGCTGCGGGACGCGCTGGCGGTGGGCCTGCCCGCGGCGATCATGGTGGAGCGCCTGTGCGAGCACGGCTCCGGCCTCGGCCTGGGGCGGTATGTCTCCGCGGCGTGGCTGACCGGCACGGGCCTCTGCCCGCAGATGGACGGCGACTTTGTCCACCCGGTCTATCTCTACGAGGCGGCGGTGGCCCTGATCCTGCTGATCGTGATGCTGGTCCTCTCCCTGCGCCGGCGGGAGAGCCAGGGCGGGGAGCTGCTGCGGATTTTCCTGGTGCTCTTCGGCCTGACCCAGGTGATTCTCGAGTCCCTGCGGGCCGACGGCCACCTGGTGGAGCACTTCGTCCACGCCCAGCAGGTCTACAGCATCTGCGTGGCGGTGGGCGTGATGATCTGCTGGAGCGTGAAGGCCGCCCGCAAGCCGGGACGCCACCCGGCGCTGACCGTGGGCTGGGTCCTGACCCTGGCCGCCGTGGGCGTCACGATCTGGGCCGAGTTCGGCGTGGACCGCTGGGGCAATCCGCTGCTGGCCTACGGCGTCATGACGCTGTGCATGCTGGTGATTAGCGTGGTCGCCTTCGACATGAAACGGATCGCGGACAAGTGACAGACAAGGAGGAAACGCCGTGGAGCACCGCAAGATCGACCGCATCAACGAGCTAGCCCGCAAGCAGAAGACCGTCGGGCTGACTGCCTCCGAGGTGGAGGAGCAGGCCGCGCTGCGCAAGGAGTACCTGGACGAGTGGAAGGAGAACATGCGCCAGGTGCTGGAGGGCGTGGTCATCCAGCACCCGGACGGCACCCGCGAGAAGCTGAAAAAGCGCATGAACTGAGCGGCTGAAACCTCACTGTCGCTGCGGCGACATCTCCCCTTTACTGTGAAAATACGAAGTATTTTCATTTATCGTGTTAAATAGTACTTTGTACTATTTATGGTTATTTCAGGGGAGACAGGGGTCAAAAGTTACGAAAAGCCTCCCCTGAAAGGGGAGGGGGACCGCCTGCGGTGGAGAGGTTTCGCTGCACGACTGAATAGATACGAGCATCAAAAGAAAATGGAGGAAATGCACCATGATGGACGAAGAGAACCTGTCCCAGGAGCCGGAGACCTTTGAGATGACCGACAGCGACGGCAACACGATCCTCGTGCGCGAGCTGGAGAACTTCTTCTACAACGGGGAGGAGTTCCTGATCCTGGGCACCGTCTCCGACGAGGAGAACGCCGAGGACGCCGAGCAGGTGGACTGCTTCGTCGTGCGGGTGAAGCCCTTCACCGACGAGAACGGCGAGGAGATGGAGGAACTGCTGCCCATCGAGGACGCGGCGCTGGAGGAGAAGTTGATCCAGATCGCCTCCACTCGGCTGAACGAGGACGACGAGGAGGCCTGAGAGATGAACAAGGAACACCTGCGCAACTGGCCCCGGGAGGTCGTGCACAGCGGCTTCCTCTACACGCTGGCCTGCTTCGCCCTGTCCATCGTGCTGCTGATCTGGAAGGAGGCCTCCTTCTGGGGCGTCTACATCACGGCCGGACTGATGCTGGCCTGCCTCGGCGGCTGGAAAATCTGGAAGTATTTCGTCATCGACAGCGCGGACGAGGGCATGGAGCACCAGATGTTTGCCCAGGGCAGCATCCTGGTCTTCGCAGGCATCCTGATGATCGCCTACCGGGATCAGGTGAGCGGCCTGCTGCCGGTGATCATCTCCGCCGCGCTGCTGTTCATGGCCTGCCTGCGGGCGCAGGCGGCCATCGACCTCTACCGCAGACAGCACACGCTCTGGTATCTGCCCCTGGCCTTCGCCGGGATCCTGGCCATCCTGGGGCTGGTGCTGCTGATCTTCAGCATTGAGACCCACGCGGCGGTCATCATCCTGGGCGCCGCGCTCCTGGCCGAGGCGCTCTGCGACACCTACTGCCGCATCGTCTTCCGCCGGCTGGCGAAGTTCGCGAAGGAGAAGACCCCGGAGCC
>CAMVAJ010000098.1 GCA_947165425.1 uncultured Clostridia bacterium | reverse complement strand
AAGACGGCTATCACGGCTTCGGCACCGACAAGGCCGAGGAAAAGCCGGAGCAGGATAAGCTGCGGGAGGACTGCTTCCGCTACAAGGTGGAAAAGGCGAAAGAGCTCTATGCGATGAGCGGGGAGGAAAACCATGGCAAAGCGGAAAACCCATAAGGAGGATCGGCGCGGCTGGCCTCTGTTCAACCGGCTCTTGGCGGATTATATCGAGCTGACCCGATTTCCCGAGCTGCCGGAGCGCCCAAAGCAGGGAAAGAACTACGAATACTGGCCGGACGGCGCCCTCTGCGCCAACGGCAATCCCTACCACGGCTGCATCCGCCTGGGCAGCGCCAACAAACTGATGATCGGTTTTTCCGGCGGCGGTGTTTCGGTGGACGAGCATACCGCGGCCAGACCCCAGCGCGTGGGCGGAAAGGGCGAGATGTTCTACTCCGACGACGTGCGCTTCGGGGATATCATCCCCCGAATCGGAACCTTCGGGCAGTCCAAAAAGAATCCTTTCCGGGACTGGAACCTGCTGTTCGTGCCCTACGCCACCGGGGATTTCCACTGCGGGACCGGGGATTTTTCCTATACGGACCTGGATGGAAAACCCGCCGTGCTGCATCACCACGGCTATACAAATTTTCAGCTGCTGCTGAAAAAGAGTAAGGAACTGGTGCCGAACCCGGAGCAGATCCTGGTGACTGGCTTTTCCGCGGGCGCCTTTGCAACCTCCCTGCTGACCGACGCGGTTGCCGCTGCGTTCCCAGATTGCCGGGACATTACCGCCTGTGTGGACAGCGCCATGATGCACTACGACTGGCAGCGGGTGGCCCGGGAGGTCTGGAAAGCGCCGGAGGAGATCGCGGCGCGCCTCACCGGTGGCGAGATTGTCTCCGACAGTCTGATCGCACTGCATCAGAATCATCCCGAGATCAAGATTATGTACTACTGCTCCGTGCGGGATGCTGCGCTGACACAGATGGAGATGTACCTGGAGGACGGGCGATGGGTCCCTGACAAGGCTGCGGGTGTGAGCTATCAGCGGAATCTCAAGGAAATGCTGGAAAAGCTACAGAAGGAGATTCCTGACCTGAGTACGTTCATCTTTGATACACCGGACAAAAGCAGCAAGGACGCAGACCTGACCGTCCACTGCCTTTGCGGCTCCAATGCCGCCTTCACCACCGTGGTGGACGGCGTAAGCTGCGCCGACTGGATGATACGCGGCGTCAGCGGTGAGGTGTTGAAGCTGGGGCTTGGACTGCTCTGAAAGGAGATTGTGACATGAAATCCCAGGAAATCATTTTGAATGAAAATAGAACTGTTTCTCTGACCGCCTACATCCAGGAAGTGGACGGCGAGTTTGGCTTTTCCAAGCGGCCCGCCATGCTGGTGCTCCCCGGCGGCGGGTATGCCATGTGCTCCGACCGGGAGGCCGATCCCGTGGCCGCGACCTATCTCAAGGCGGGTTATCAGGCTTTCATCCTGCGCTACACCTGCACGCCCAGGGGAAAATGGCCGCTGCCGCTGGAGGACTACGAGCAGGCCATGGCGCTGATCGAGGAGCGGGCGGACGAGTGGCACCTGGACAAAGCAAAGATCGCGGTGGTTGGCTTCTCGGCTGGCGGTCATTTGGCGGCCTGTGCCGCCACCATCGCAGAGCATAAGCCCGCCGCCGCGGTGCTTGTCTATCCTGCGATCCTCAAGGACATCTGCGATATGTGCCAGCCGGGGATGCCGTATCCCCATGAGCATGTCACGGCGGAGACCTGCCCCTGCTTCTTTGCCGCGGCGCGGGACGACCGCACCGTGGACATTTCCAACACGCTCCGCATGGAGCTGGCGCTGGCGGAAAAAGGCGTTGCGTTTGAGAGCCATATCTATTCCTACGGCGGACACGGCTTCTCCACCGGCGAGGATTGGATCAACACCAATTCTGTCTGCCCGCGTCTGCCCCACTGGGTGCCGGACAGCATCCAGTGGCTGGGCGAGGTCATGGGGAAGCTGAAGCGCGGCGGCTTCACCGAGCCGGTGAGCGCGATCTCCATGAACGGCAATTTCGCGCCGGTGCTCAGCGTGGACTGCACGCTCTCCCACCTGCGCAGACAGAGCGAGGAGGCGAAGGCCGTCCTGGTCCCCCTGTTTGCAGCCATCGAGGCCGTTGCCAAAGCCCGGCAGTTTTCGGTAGAGGGACTGATGGCGGCAGTGGGCAACAACACCGCCCGGGAGATCATGGAAATGGTGCAGATTCCCGGGTCGGCGATCACGGAGATCGACAAGGCGCTGCATCAGATGGTCAACCAACTGGAGGGTTAACGAACATGGTCAGAATCGATTCCCCTGAAGTACAGGCGTTTGAAAAAGAACATCTGGCGACGCTTCGTGCGCTTGCGCCGGAGTGCATGGTGCTGCTGAAAAAGAGCGGAGATTTCCCGCTTTCTTCCCCCTGCGAGATTGCCCTTTACGGCGCGGGCGCGCGGGAGACCATCAAGGGCGGCACGGGCAGCGGTGACGTGAACGTGCGCCACTATGTAACGGTGGAAGAAGGCCTGGAGAACGCAGGCTTCACCGTTACCACAAAGGCGTGGATGGACGGCTATAAGGCCATCCGGGACGAGTCCATCAAGGGCTTTTATGAGGGGATCGCACAGGAGGCGAAGGAGCTTGGCAAATCCGTCTTCCTCGTCGGCATGGGGCGGACGCCCCCGGAGCCCCGCTATGCGCTTCCCCTTGACGGCAAGGGCGAGGTCTGCGTTTACGTGCTTGCCCGCAATTCCGGCGAGGGGGCGGATCGCCCCGGAGGCGAGGGCGACTATCTGCTCACGGAGGATGAGAAGCGGGACATTCTGCGCTGCGCGGAGCAGTACAGGAAATTCCTGCTGGTGCTGAATGTGGGCGGCCCTGTGGATCTCTCGCCGGTGCTGTACAGGGTGGAAAACGTTCTGCTGTTAAGCCAGCTGGGCAGCGTCACCGGAGACGCCTTTGCGGACGTGCTGCTGGGGAAAGCCAGCCCCTCCGGCAAGCTCACCACCACCTGGGCCAGGGCCGAAAATCTTCCTTCCATCGGGGACTTCGCCCAGCGGGACGATACCCGTTACCGGGAAGGCGTCTTTGTGGGCTACCGCTATTATGATGCGGCGCCCGTCAAGCCGCTCTTCCCCTTTGGCTACGGCCTGAGCTATACGGAATTCGAGACGGATTGCACCTGCTTTGCGGTGGAAAACGGGATCGTGAGCGTAGAAGCGACGATCCGCAATACTGGCCGCTTCCCGGGAAAAGAGACCGCGCAGCTCTATTATTCCGCCCCGGACGGAAAGCTGAAAAAGCCCCTGCGGGAGCTTGGCGCTTATGCCAAGACGAAAGAACTCGCTCCCGGCGAGAGCGAAACGCTTGTGCTGAAGCTTCCATTGGAAAACATGGCCAGCTGGGACATGGAAAACGACTGCTGGCTGCTGGAACGGGGAGAGTATCTGTTCTCCCTCGGCGGGACAGCCGTCGGGATCGTGTCTCTGGACGGGGATGCCGCTTCCGCGACTCTCAGCCATTCCGGCGGTGAGGCGGATTTTGACGACTGGAAGCCGCAGATCACACGCGAGATCCCCGGCGACCTGCCGCGCATCCCGGTTTCCGCAGCCTCCCTTGGCCAAATTGGGCACTATGATCGGGAACGCGTTGCGCGGGAGAAGATCGGTTTGGCGGACCTTTCCGCTTTTTCTGACCGGGAGCTGGCCACGATCTGCGCCGGTAAGCACTCGGAAGCGGAGGGCATGGCGGCCATCATCGGCAACTCCGCCTCCCGCCTGGCGGGCGGCGCGGGTGAGACCGCGTCCGTCGTGGCCGAAAAGGGCTATGGCGCCATCGTCATGGCAGACGGCCCTGCGGGGCTGCGTCTGGCGACCAGATACATGGAGACGGAGGACGGCCAGGAGGGGCTGGACTCCGACGCCTTTGACAGTATCCTCAACATCCTGCCGCCCGAGATCCAGCAGCTGATCCGCATGAAGCTGCGGCAGAATGAGGAAAAAGCCAAAAACCACGCGGTTCTCTATCATTATGCTTCCGCCATCCCCATAGGGACGGCATTGGCTCAGGCCTGGAACCCGGCTGTGGTTGAAGCCTGCGGAAATCTCGTCGGCGAAGAGATGGAGCTGTTCGGCGCCAACGTCTGGCTGGCCCCGGCGCTGAACATCCATCGCAGTCCTCTCTGCGGCCGAAACTTTGAATACTATTCCGAGGATCCTCTGCTCTCCGGCAAAACCGCGGCGGCGATGACCCGCGGCGTGCAGAAGCACGAGAAGTGCGCCGTCACCATCAAGCACTTTGCCTGCAACAATCAGGAGACCAACCGCTTCGGCTCCAACAGCGTCCTTTCCCAGCGGGCCCTGCGGGAGATCTACTTGAAAGGCTTTGAGATCTGTGTGAAGGAGGCCGCCCCGAAAGCGCTGATGACATCTTATAATCTGCTGAACGGCACCCATACCGCGAACCGCGGCGATCTGATCACAACGGTGCTGCGGGGCGAGTGGGGCTTTGAGGGCGTCGTCATGACCGACTGGGGCACCACCAACGACAAGTTCAATCTGGGCGTCTACGGCGCCTCCAGCCCGGCGCTCTGCGTCAAAGCGGGCAACGATCTGATCATGTCCGGCACCAAGGAGGACGTGGACGGCATTCTCGCCGGGCTGAAGGACGGGACGATCACCCGCGCCGAGCTGGAAGCGTGCGCCGGACGCATCTTGTCACTTTCCAAGGAGTTGAGCTGATGGCAAAGTGGATCTGTCATCCGGAAGACAACCGGAACACGCGCCTTGTGCCCGTGTTCCGGCGGCGCTTTGAAGTACATAAAACGGTGGCAAAAGTCACGCTGCGCCTGACGGCTCACGGCGTGTATGAGGCGGAGCTGAACGGCGTGAGCGTGACCGAAAACAAGTTCATGCCGGGGCTGACCAGCTACTACACGCGCATTCAGGTGCAGGAATATGACGTTACCGCTCTCTTAAAAGAGGGAGGCAACGAGCTGCGGGTGACGGTGGGCGACGGCTGGTGGCGCTGGAACAACAACTTCGGCTATACCCTCGCTCTCTGGGGCGAGTTGAGGATCCTTTACGCTGATGGCAGCGTGGAGACGCTCTCCACGGACGAAAGCTGGGAGGTCGGCCTCGGCCCCAACCTGCGGACGGATCTGCAAAAGGGCGAAAGCTACGACGCCCGCGTGGAGCC
>CAMVAJ010000097.1 GCA_947165425.1 uncultured Clostridia bacterium | reverse complement strand
GGGACGGTCTGCTCGCCGGGGCGCGCAATGACCTGCCCGATGGCGGGGCGGCGGGGCTGCTCCGGCTTGGGCTGCTTCCTGGGCGGGGGAGTCTGCGCCGGGCGCTCCGGCAGAGGCTTCTTCTCCTCTTCGGGCTTCTTCTCCGGCTCAGGCTTTTTCTCCTCGACGGCCGGAGCGGTCACGGGGGCGGGGACGGGGGCGGGCGCCTCGGGCTGCTTCTCCACAGCGGGCGCGGGCTTCACAGCCGCCTCCACGGGCTCGGCGACAGGCGCCGGTGCGGGCGCGGGCGCGGGCTTCTCCTCGCGCACCGGGGGCTCGGAAACAACGCGCTGTTCAAGGCCGGAGTCAAAGCCGCTCTCTGTCGTGTAGGCGCGCGACTGGGCAGAGATTGCCCGCTGCTGCTCCTCGCGCTTCTGGCGCTGTTTTTCCTCCTCGAACTGGCGGATATAGTTATCCTCCAGCGCGTGAAGCTTTTGAAGCAGCGCATCCGCCTGCTTGCGAGACTCGCTGGCCTGGCTGAACACACTCCCTGTGTCCTGGGCAAGCTCCCGGATGGCTTCCTTCAGATCCACTTTCGTCATTCGACGTACGCACCCCCGCTGATGATTTGCTGTATCGTTTCAGAGCCCTGCTCTGAAATAAGCATCAATAGTACGAAGTACTATTTAACACGATGAATGAAAACCTTATGCGTTTTCACTGTTAAGAAGGTTGAGAATTTGGGTTCCCAGGCCGCCCCTGGCCAGCGCGATGGCGACGCCGGGCTTGCCGGTGGCCTCCAGCAGAAGCCCTTCCGGCAGCAGAAAGCACGGAACCCCGTGGGTTTGGCAGGCCTGCGCATACATGCGCCGGGTGTTGGCCGAGGCGGCCTCGTCCAGCAGCAGCGCCGCGCAAGCCGCGCCGCGCACCTGCCTGAGGCAGCCGTCCTGTCCGAAGACAGCCTGGCCGGCCCGCACGCTCAGGCCCATCAGGCCCTTGAGCCTGGCCCTGGTTTGGTCATTCATCCGCGCCGGCCTCCGGCTGTGCCAAGAGGGCCTGCAACGTGTCGCGCAGCGCCTGCGCGGTCTCCTCGCCGAGGGAGGTCTCCAGCTGGCGCTCCAGCTGCCGCTGCTTGATCGCGCGCCCGAGACAGGCGGCACTGCGGCAGACATAGGCGCCGCGCCCCGGTTTTTTGCCCACCGGGTCCAGGGTCACGCTGCCGTCCGGCGCGCGGACGACGCGGATCAGCTCCGCCTTGGGCTTCATCTCCCGGCAGCCGACGCACATGCGCTGAGGGATTTTCTTCGGTGCTCTGGGCATGGGAATCCGCTGCCTCCTTGGATTTGATGAGAGAAGATCAGATGCTGTCGTCGGCGCCCAGGTCGAAGACATCCTCGTGCTCCATCACCATGGAGCCGGCCTGGAACATGGGATCCGCATCGTCGATCATGTCGTCCATGGCCGCGGCCTGGGACTCGCTCTTGATGTCGATCTTCCACTTGGTCAGCTGGTGGGCGAGGGAGGAGTTGAGGCCCTCCTTGCCGATGGCCAGGGACAGCTGGTTGTCCGGCACCACGACGCGGCACTCCCGCTCGTGCTCCGTGGAGGCGAAGACGGTGATGACGTGGGCGGGGTTCAGGGCGTTGGCCACGAACTCCACCGGGTCCTCAGACCACTTGATGATATCGACCTTCTCGCCGCGCAGCTCGGCCACGACCCGCTCCACGCGGGCGCCGCGCTGGCCGACGCAGGCGCCGACCGGGTCCACCAGCGGATCGCTGGAGTAGACCGCCATCTTGGTCCGGACGCCGGCCTTGCGGGCGATGGCCTTGATGGTGACGGTGCCGGAGACGATCTCGGGCACCTCCATCTCGAACAGGCGCTTGACCAGGCCCTCGCGGCGGCGGCTGACGTGAACCTGCGGCAGGTGGGAGGCGCCGGAGTCGCCCGCGACCTCGACCACGTAGACCTTGACGTGCTCGCCCTCGGTCAGGATCTCGCCGGGCACCATCTCGGACTCCTCCAGGATGCCCTCGGTGTGGTCCAGGTCGAGGATGATCGCGTGCTCGCCCACCCGCTTGACGATGCCGGTGAGGATCTCGTCGCCCTTATCGGCGTATTTGTCGTAGATGCTGCCGCTCTCCGCCTTGCGGATGCGCTCAATCAGCTTCTGCTTGGCGGCCATGGCGGCCACGCGGAGGAAGCCGCTGGGCGTGACGTCCTTCTCGACGATATCGTCCAGCTGCGCGCCCGGGCGGATGGCCTGCGCCTCCTCAAGGGTAATCTGGGTGGCGGGATTGGTGATCTCATCGCGGACGAACATTTTCGCCCAGACGTGGATGGTGCCGTCCTGGCGGTCCATGCTGGCGACGATGTTGCTCGCCTCGGCGTTGCCGGCCGCGCCCTTGGGGAAGTTCTTCTTGTAGGCAAGGCGGATGGCCTCGTCAATGGCGCTGAACAGCACCTCCTCGGAGATGTTCTTCTCCTTGGAGAGGGCGTGGATCGCCTCGATCACCTCGTTGTTCCCGCCGTTCGCGGCGGCCTTTTTCTTTCCTGCCATGGTTTTTTCTCGCCTTTCATTGGATCAATTGATGATGGACTCGGACTCGGCGGGCTGAGCCGCGTCGTCCTCGTCCGTATATTCGACTTCCTCCACACCGCTCAGGTCCACCACCGGGCGGATGAGGGCGCAGTCCTTGCGGGGGAGGACCCGGGGGCTGCCGCCGATCTCGAGGGTGACGGTCTCCGCGTCCCAGTCGGCCAGGATGCCCTGCAGTTCCTTCGCCCCGTCCACGGGACGGAAGAAGCGGACCTCCACCTCGCTCCCGAGGTTTCGCTCGAAATCCCGGTCCCGCTTCAGCGGGCGGTCGATCCCGGCGGAGGAGACCTCAAGATAGTCGTAGTCCAGGCTCTCGACCAGGGGGATCAGCGCACGATGATATCGCTCGCAGCCGTCCATGTCCATGCCCTCCGGGCGGTCGATGAAGACCCGGAGCGTGAGACCGGTGTCGTCCCGCTCGGTCTCGATGTCCACCAGCTCATAGCCCAGCTCCTGGGCCAGCCGCTGGCAGCGGGGCTGCGCCTGAGCCGCAATGCCCTGCTTGGATTTGATGGGTCGCGCCAAGTCAGCCGCCTCCGTTTCACAGACAACATAAAAGAGTGGCCAAACACGACCTCCTCGCCGCAGACCGCCCGCGCTTTTCCGCGCGGCCGTGCAGCCGGGTCATGTCCACTCTTGCCTTCAAAGCCCCTCTTTCCTCCGTCGCCCATGGTTGATACCTGGAAACAAAGGGATTATAACACAGAATGCAAAGAAACACAAGGGTTTTCAGCCGGTCTTTCTTGTTTTTCTGCCAAGATATGGTATACTTTACAGGCTTTCCGGCCCCAAATCGTGTCTTCCGGCGTAGGAGGGGGAGGCGGGAAGCCGGAGCGGAGAAAGAGGAGAGAAGAGAGCCTATGCGCCTGAGGTATCCCTGTCTGGTACTGGACCATGACGACACCGTGGTCAACTCCACGGCCAGCGTCCACTATCCCGCGTTTCTGGACGCGATGGCGCAGCTGCGCGGGGGCACGGACGTGACGCTGGAGGACTATTTCCGGCTGAACTTCGACCCGGGCTTTGTCCCCTACATGCGGGACGAGGCGGGCTTTACCGGGGAGGAGTTCGACCGGGAGTACGAGATCTGGCAGAGCTGGGTCCGGGAGCGGATCCCGCAGGCCTACCCGGGCGTCGCGCGGATCGTGCGGAGGCAGCTGGCGCTGGGCGGGCATGTCTGCGTGGTCTCCCACTCGGTGGACTTCAACATCCGCCGGGACTGGGCGGCCAACGGCCTGCCGGAGCCGGAGCTGGTCTTCGGCTGGGAGCAGCCCCACGAGCGCCGCAAGCCCAGCCCCTGGCCGCTGGAGGAGATCATGCGGCGGACGGGCTTCCGTCCGGCGGAGCTGCTGATGGTGGACGACCTGAAGCCGGGCTGGGAGATGGCCCGGGACGCGGGCGTCGACTTCGCGGCGGCCATGTGGGCCCACCATGTGCCCCAAATCCAGGCCTTCATGCGGGCAAACTGCAGCCACTGCTTCGAGGCCCCGGAGGACCTTTATGCCTGGCTTTTCCCGGAGGGGTGAGCCGTCGGGCGACATCAAAAGCGGATCCGTCGGGATCCGCTTTTGATGTGGGGAGAAACAGGAGAGAGCCTCAGGCCTGCGGCTTGGCCCAGCCGAGGCTGCGCTCCACCGCCCTGTGCCAGCCGCCGAGCAGGTCGGCCCGGAGCTGGGCGTCCATCTGCGGCTCGAAGATGAGATCGCGCTGCCAGAGGGAGGCGGTCTCCTCCGCCGAGGCGTAGACGCCCACGCCGACGCCGGCCATCAGCGCGGCGCCCAGGGCGGTGGTCTCCAGGATGCGCGGGCGGACCACCGGGATGCCCATGATGTCCGCCTGGAACTGCATCAGGAAGCTGTTGGCGCTCGCGCCGCCGTCCACCCGCAGGCAGTCGGGCCGGAAGCCGCAGTCCGCCGCCATGGTCTCCAGCAGATCCGCGCTCTGGTAGGCGATGGACTCCAGGGCGGCGCGGACGATGTGGCCGCGCCCGGTGCCCCGGGTCATGCCGACGAGGGTGCCCCGGCTGTACATATCCCACCACGGCGCGCCCAGCCCCGTGAAGGCGGGGACGAGATAGACGCCGCCCGTATCGGGGACGGAGCGGGCCACGTCCTCGCTCTCCGCGGCGGAGGAGATGATCTGCAGCTGATCGCGGAGCCACTGGATCGTCGCGCCGCCCATGAAGACGCTGCCCTCGAGGGCGTAGGTGGGCGCGCCGCCCAGGCGCCAGCCCATCGTGGAGAGCAGGCCGCCCCTGGAGACCGAGGGCTCGCCGCCGGCGTTCATCAGCATGAAGCAGCCGGTGCCGTAGGTGTTTTTGACCATGCCCTGCTGGAAGCAGGCCTGGCCGAAGAGGGAGGCGTGCTGATCGCCCGCCATCGCGGCGACGGGGACCGGGACGCCGAGAATCTCCGGGTCGAGGGTGCCGATGAGCCCGGCGGAGTCCACGACCTTGGGCAGACAGGCGCGGGGGATCTCCAGCACGTGCAGCAGATCGTCGTCCCAGTCCTGGGTGCGGAGATTGAAGAGCATGGTGCGGCCCGCGTTGGTGGCGTCGGTGACGTGGGGATGGCCGGCGCAGAGATTCCAGGCCAGGAAGCAGTCCACCGTGCCGAAGCAGAGCTTGCCGGAGGCGGCCTCCTCCCAGAGATTCTTCTCGCGCAGCAGCCAGCGCAGCTTGGTCCCGGAGAAGTAGGCGTCCGGCACCAGGCCGGTCTTGTCGATGATGGCCTCCCGCCAGCCGTTGCGGACCAGCTCCTCCACGTCCGGTGCGGTGCGGCGGCACTGCCAGACGATGGCGTTGTGGACGCACTCGCCGGTCTCCCGGTCCCACAGGAGCGTGGTCTCCCGCTGGTTGGTGATGCCAATGGCGAGGATGTTCTCGGGGTGGACGCCGCTGCGGCGCACGGCGCGCTGCAGGGAGTTGATCTGGGAGCGCAGGATCTGCTTCGGATCGTGCTCGACCCAGCCGGGGTGGGGGAAAATCTGCGGGAACTCCTCATTCGCCACCGCGAGGATGTTCCCCTTCAGGTCGAAAACGACCGCGCGGGAGGAGGTGGTGCCCTGGTCCAGGGCGATGAGGGCCTTGGTCGTGTTCATGCTGCTTTCCTCCGTTCTGTCTGACGCGCGCTGGGCGCGGGATTATCGTTTGGCTTTCTCGTGTATCAGGGAGCGGGGGATGGGGGCGGCGCACGG
>CAMVAJ010000096.1 GCA_947165425.1 uncultured Clostridia bacterium | reverse complement strand
GACCTGGACGAGACCTTCGGCCTCATCGAGACCGCCGAGAAGGCCGCCGAGATCTACATGAAGATCGCCCACCTGCCCCGGGTGAACACCATCACCGACGACATGATGCACCAGCTGGAGGGCCGCTTCGGCGTCAAGGCCAGAGAGGGCTATCTGGACTGATTGCTCCTCTCCATACATTATTAAAAAGGGGTCGCCCGGCGACCCCATTTGAGCCTGTCAAAAAACGGCTCCGCCGTTTTTTGACAATGGGATTGCAGTCTACTACGCGCACTCGCTTCGCTCGCACACTTCGTAGCCTGAGAAGTGAAAAAAGTGACGCGCATGTCGTCACTTTTTTCGGATTTCAATGGTTCGCGCCTGCGGGCGCGAAATCTGCGATGCTTTTTTGACAATCTGAGCAAAACTGTCAGGCCGCCCGCGGCCTGACAGTTTTGTGATGTCTATACGTTTTCTCCCGCCAGCCGTCCGCTGGCCCAGGCCCATTGCAGGTTGTAGCCGCCGCAGTCGCCGTCCACGTCCAGCACCTCGCCGCAGGCGTAGAAGCCGGGGCACAGGCGGCTCTCCATGGTCTGGGGGTCAAATTCCTCTGTCCGCAGCCCTCCGGCGGTGACCTGTGCCTGGTCGAAGCCGCACACGCCGGTGATGGGCAGGGCAAACTGCCGCACCGCCGCCGCCACACGCGCAAGCTGCCCGTCCGTCAGCGCCCCGGCGGTGCCCTGGGTCACAGCGGCGTATTTCATCACCATCTGGCCCAGTCGGCTTTGCAGCGCCCCGGTCAACAGCGTGGCGGCCTCGTGGCCCGCCATGGCCTGCCGCCGCTGCCGGAGATAGGCGTGCAAATCCCCATCCGACACCTCCGGCAGCAAATCCAGGCAGCAGGTCAGCCCCTCGCCGCCGGTGGCCACCGCCCGGGAGATGTCAAAAATCACCGGCCCGCTGACGCCGTATTCCGTAAACAGCACCTCGCCCCGGTTCTCCGCCATGATCCGTTCCCCCCGGCGGATGGTGACGGCGCACTCCGCCTTCACGCCCTTCAGCGCCCGGGGGTAGGTGGGGTCGGTTTTCAGCTGCACCAGGGAGGGGTACAGCGCCGTGCGGTGGTGGCCCAGGGCCTTGGCGATGCGGTAGCCGTCCATGACGCCCCCCACCTTGGCCCCCGCCGCGCCGCCGGCGGCCAGAATCACCCTGTCCGCCTGGTAGGCGCCGCCCTCCGTCTCCACGGTGAAGCGGCTTCCTTTTTTCGCCACCGCCGTCACCGTCTCTCCGGGCCGGAGGGTGATTTGGGGCTGCTCCAAGGCGTACCGCAGCACGTCCAGCACGCTGCCCGCCATATTGCTCAATGGGTACACCCGCCCGCTGTCCTCGGTGACGGTCATGAGCCCCAGCCGGGCAAACCAGTCCAAGGTCTCCGCAGGGGTGTGTTTTTCCAGGGCAAAGCGGCAAAATGCCGGGTTTTCGCCGTGATAATGTGCCACGCTGGCGTTTTGATTGGTGAGATTGCAGCGGCCGTTTCCCGTGGTCAGCAGCTTCCGGCCCACCCGGGCCTGCCGCTCCAAAATGGTGACGCTGTGGCCCCGCTCCGCCGCCGTCAGCGCCGCGGCCATGCCGGCGGCCCCGCCGCCGATAATCAGTACCTGCATTATTGCGCCTCCCTGCGTTTGCGGGTCATGTAGCCCTCCAGCATCAGGCTGGCTGCCACCGCGTCCACCACTTTCTTCCGCTGCTTGCCGTTTTTGCCGTTGCCGAACAATATGGCGTGGGCCTCCACGGTGGTGCGCCGCTCGTCCCACAGCGTCAGGGGCAGGGAGGAGGCCGCCTTGAGGCGCTCCCCAAAGGCGGCGCATTTCTCCGCCCGGGGGCCCAGGGTGCCGTCCATGTTCTTGGGGTAGCCCAGCACCAGCTCGTCCACGCCGTGCTCCGCCGCCAGGGCCAAAATCCGCTCCAGCACCACGTCCTCCCTCCGGGCGTCGATGACGGTGGTAAACCCGGTGAGCGTCATGGTGTTGTCGGAGATGGCGATGCCGGTGTGGGCGTCGCCGTAGTCGATAGCCATAATTTTCATACTCATCCCTCGCTTTTCGTCTATGATACACGATTGCCCGCCCCGGCGCAACAAATGAGACGGAAAAATTTTAGAAATTGCTGAAATTTTTATGAAAAACTTGTTGACCTTCACCAAAATATATGGTACACTTTCCATTACCTGTGAATGGGTGTTTTCTTTTTGCGCGCTTTTTCGCTTCGAGCGCGGGGGAGAGGGCGCCGCCGATCAGGGAGGCAATCGGTGCTCCCGCCGGGAGACACCTAATCTAATAAGGAGGTGCCGTTAATGCGCGTGAAAATCACTCTCCGCTGCAACGAGTGCAAGCAGAGAAACTACAACACGATGAAAAACAAGAAGAATACCCCGGACAAGCTTGAGCTGAACAAGTACTGCCCCTTCTGCAGAAAGCACACCGTCCACACCGAGACCAAGTAATCGGAAGGAGATTGGAAATGGCTGAAGAGAAGAAAGCGAAGCGCGACCTGGGCAAATGGTTCCGCGAAATGAGAAGCGAGTTGAAGAAGGTCGTGTGGCCCTCCCGCAAGGAGACCATGTCCAACACCGGCACCGTGCTGCTGTGCGCCGCGGTGGTTGGCGTTTGCATCTGGGTTTTTGACTGGGTTGCCGTGGCAGCCGTCAATTTCCTGATCGGCCTGTTCGCCTGAGGAAGTAAACGATGGCAGATAACGCGAAGTGGTATGTGCTGCATACCTATTCCGGCTATGAAAACGCGGTAAAGGCGGCCATTGAGAAGTCTGTGGTCAACCGCCACTTTGAGGACATGGTGCTCCAGATGGAGATTCCTATGGAGACGGTCACCGAGGTGACGGAGAGCGGCGTCATGAAGGACGTGGAGCGGAAGGTTTTCCCCGGCTACGTGCTCATCAAGATGGTGCTCACCGATGAGACCTGGCATCTCATCCGCAACATCCGCGGCGTCACCGGATTCGTGGGCGAGGCCAACAAGGCCATCCCCCTGTCTGACGCGGAAGTCGCCGCGCTGGGCGTGGAGCGCCACGAGATCGTGGTGGCCTACAACGTGGGTGATACTGTGAAGATCACCGACGGCCCGCTGAGCACTTTCAAGGGCATCGTGGAGGAAATCGCACCGGAGAAGAACAAGGTCCGTGTGGTGGTCTCCATGTTCGGCAGAGAGACGCCCGTCGAGCTGGAGCTCGACCAGGTGGAGGTCTGCCAGGACTGAGCTGCGGCAGTCCCGTAAAAAGCCGCGCAAGTCGGAGCAAAACCACTCCGGCGCAAGTGGGAGAGACGCAAAAAGCTGCGCCTCGCCAAGGGCGGGTCTCACTTTGGGTGAGCCGCTACCACATTAGAAAAAGGAGGTGCCTATCATGGCACAGAAAGTCGTTGGTTACGTAAAGCTGCAGATCCCTGCAGGTAAAGCAACTCCCGCACCCCCCGTTGGCCCCGCTCTGGGTCAGCACGGCGTCAACATCGCCGCCTTCACCAAGGAATTCAATGAGCGCACCAAGAACGATATGGGCCTGATCATCCCCGTGGTGATCACCGTCTATGCTGACCGTTCTTTCTCCTTTATCACCAAGACTCCCCCCGCTGCGGTCCTCATCAAGAAGGAGTGCAACATTGAGAAGGCTTCCGGCGTTCCCAACAAGGAAAAGGTAGCCACCATCTCCAAGGCCTCCATCCAGAAGATCGCTGAGCTGAAGATGCGCGACCTCAACGCCGCTTCCCTGGAAGCCGCTATGAGCATGATCGCCGGCACCGCCCGTTCCATGGGCGTCATCGTGGGCGACTAAGGAGGGAATTGAAGATGTTTAGAGGTAAGAAATATCAGGATATCGCAAAGCAGATCGACAGAGCCAATCTGTATGACCCCAAGGAGGGTCTGGAGCTGATCTGCAAGACCGCTTCCGCCAAGTTCGACGAGACCGTTGAGCTCCACGTGAAGCTGGGTGTTGACTCCCGTCACGCCGACCAGCAGGTCCGCGGCGCCATCGTGCTGCCCAACGGCACCGGCAAGAGCGTCCGCGTGCTGGTGTTCGCCAAGGGCGCTGCCGCTGAGGCTGCCAAGGCCGCCGGCGCCGACTACGTGGGCGAGATGGACATGGTGGAGAAGATCCAGAAGGAAAACTGGTTCGACTTCGACGTGGTCATCGCCACTCCCGACATGATGGGTACTGTGGGTCGTCTGGGTAAGGTGCTGGGCCCCAAGGGTCTGATGCCCTCTCCCAAGTCCGGCACCGTCACTCCCGACGCCGCCCGTGCCGTCACTGAGGCTAAGGCTGGTAAGGTGGAGTATCGTCTGGACAAGACCAACATCATCCACTGCCCCATCGGCAAGGTCTCCTTCGGCGCTGACAAGCTGTTCGAGAACTATTCCGCTCTCATGGGCGCCATCATCAAGGCCAAGCCCGCCGCCGCCAAGGGCCAGTATATCAAGTCCTGCGTGTGCGCTTCCACCATGGGCCCCGGCGTGAAGATGAACGCCATGAAGCAGCTGTAAGGCTGCCAAAAATGTGATTTGGCTCTTGACAATCGTTTTGAGCTGAATTATACTATCAGATGCGTTCCAAAGACAGCAGGTGGCCCCCGCGGCCGTAAGTCCTGCCGAGGATAGCAATTGTATTGCTACATTGCCGTCCTCATGTCCTGGGATATGAGGACGGTTTCTTTTTTGAACGCACCTTCCCCTGGCGTGCGGAGGCACGCCGCCAATAATCATGGAGGTGAAATCAAAGAATGCCCAACGCAAAAGTTCTGTCTGAAAAGCAGGCCATCGTGGCGGCGCTGACCGAGAAGCTGCAGAATGCAGCCGCCGGTGTCATCGTTGATTATAAGGGCATCACCGTGGCAGAGGATACCGCTCTGCGCGCTGAGTGCCGTAATAACAACGTTGAGTACGCCGTCATCAAGAACACCCTGCTGCGCTTTGCATTCAACAACTGCGGTCTGAACGAACTGGACGATCAGCTCAATGGCACCACTTCTCTGGCCATCTGCGCTGACGATCCCGTGGCTCCTGCCCGCGTGATTGCTGACTATGCAAAGAAGCTCAATGGCAAGTTCGAGATCAAGGGCGGCTTCATGGACGGCAAGGTCGTTCCCATGGAGACTGTCAATGCTCTGGCTGCCATCCCCGCTCTGCCTGTCCTGCAGGCCCAGGTCCTGGGTACCATGCTGGCCCCCATCTCTGCCCTGGCTTTCATTCTGCAGCAGGTCGTGGAGCGCAACGGCGCTCCCGCCGAGGCTGCGGAGTAAGCCTCATCCATCCACTTCAACTTTTATCTTAACAAACAGGAGGATATTACAATGTCTGAGAAGATCAATGCTATGATCGAAGAGATCAAGGGCCTCACCGTTCTGGAGCTGTCCGAGCTGGTTCACGCCCTGGAGGAAGTTTTCGGTGTGTCCGCCGCCGCTATGGCCGCTGCCCCCGCTGCCGGTGCTGCTCCCGCTGCTGAGGAGAAGACCGACTTCGACGTGGTTCTGACCGGTTTCGATGCCGCGCAGAAGATCAAGGTCATCAAGGTCGTCCGCGAGATCACCGGCCTGGGCCTGGCTGAGGCCAAGGCTGCCGTTGAGGGCACCCCCACCACTCTGAAGGAGGCCCTGGGCAAGGACGAGGCCGAGGCCATGAAGAAGCAGGTCGAAGAGGCCGGCGGCAAGGTCGAGCTGAAGTAAGTTCATCTTTACCTATCAAAAAATCCCCAACCGCAAGGTTGGGGATTTTTTTGCGTCAATGATAATAAGAATCGCTACGCTCCGCCCAAAACCGTAGGGGCCGACGCCTACCCCAAGGGCACTGGCTCCACCAGCCACTCGTGCCTCG
>CAMVAJ010000095.1 GCA_947165425.1 uncultured Clostridia bacterium | reverse complement strand
CGCCCTCAACACCAAGACGCTGCTCATCGCGCTGGAGGCGCAGGGCGAGCGCTTCGCGCCGCCGCCGGCGGACTGGCTGGTCGCCGCGGACGGCGGCCGCGTCCGGGAGGCCGTGCGCCGCGCGGTAGCCCTGCGGGCGGAGGGCGCCCGGGTCGAGCTGTGCTTCGGCGCGTCGCGGGCGGCGCTGCAGGCCCGGCTGGACCGGCGGGAGGCGGCGCGCGCCCTGCTCATCACAGACGAAGGGGAGGAGGTGCTGACCCCATGCGCGGACACGAATCCATGACGGACCCCCGGACGCTGACCATTGCCCTGGCGAAGGGGCGGCTGGCGGATCAGACCTTCGACCTGCTGGAGCGGATGGGGGTGGACTGCGCCGAGGCCCGCTCCCCGGGGCGGCAGCTGGTGCTCTGGGACCGGGCGAACGACATCCGCTTCGTGCTGGTCAAGCCCAGCGACGTGCCCACCTACGTGGCCCACGGGGTCGCGGATCTGGGCGTGGTGGGGAAGGACACGCTCCTGGAGGCGGGGCTCCCGCTCTACGAGCTGCTGGACCTGGGCTTCGGCCGGTGCCGGCTGTGCGTGGCGGGCTACGCGGAGGCCTCCGGCGGGAGCGTCTCCCACGCCACCTTCCGGGTGGCGACCAAGTTCCCGAACATCGCCCGCCGCTGGTGGGGGGAGAAGGGGGTCCCGATCGAGATCATCGAGCTCCACGGCTCGGTGGAGCTGGGCCCGGTGATCGGGCTGAGCGACGTGATCCTGGACATCGTGGAGACCGGCTCCACCCTGGTGGCCAACGGCCTGACCATCCTGGACGAGGTGGCCGGCGGCATCACGGCGCGCCTGGTCTGCAACCGCGTGAGCCTGAAGATGAAGCGCGAGCGCGTGCTGTGGATCGCGGACGGCCTGGCCGCGCAGCTTAAGGAGAAAAGATAAAAAACGGAGGCAGCTCTATGATTCCGATTCTCAGATCCGCGGACGCGCAGGCGCTCCGCGCACGGGTGATGTCCCGCTCCCAGCTGACCAACGACGAGGTGACCGCGCGGGTGAAGGAGATCATCGCCCGCGTCCGCGCCGAGGGCGACGCGGCCCTCCTCGACTACACCCGGCGCTTCGACCGGGCGGAGCTGACGAGGGAGACCCTCGAGGTGACCCCGGCGGAGATGGACGCGGCCCTGGCCCAGGCCGACCCGGCCTGGGTAGCCGCCATGCGCGAGGCGGCCCGGCGCATCACTGCTTTCCACGAGAAGCAGAAGCAGAACACCTGGATCGACTTCCAGCCCGGCATGGCCCTGGGCCAGAAGATCACGCCGCTGCGCCGCGTGGGCGTCTACGTCCCCGGCGGCACGGCGGCCTACCCCTCCTCGGTGCTGATGAACATCCTCCCGGCGAAGGTCGCGGGGGTGGAGGAGATCGTGATGGTGACGCCCCCCGGCCCGGACGGCGGCGTGTCCTACCCCCTCTCCCTGGCCGCGGCGCGCATCGCCGGGGTGGACCGGGTCTTCAAGGTCGGCGGGGCGCAGGCCATCGCCGCCCTGGCCTTCGGCACCGAGACGATCCCGCAGGTGGACAAGATCACCGGCCCCGGCAACATCTACGTCGCGGTGGCGAAGCGCGAGGCCTTCGGCCACGTGGGCATCGACATGGTGGCCGGCCCCTCGGAGGTGCTGGTGGTGGCGGACGGGGACGCCAACCCGGCCTGGGTGGCGGCGGACCTGCTGTCCCAGGCGGAGCACGACCCGCTGGCGGCGGCGATCCTGGTGACGGACTCCGCCGAGCTGGCCGAGCGGGTGGACGCCGAGCTGCGGCGGCAGACGGACCGGCTCCCGCGCCGGGAGGTGGTGGAGAAGAGCCTCTCCGCCTACGGCACGGCGGTGGTCTGCCCGGACTTGGCGGCCTGCGCCGAGATGGTCAACGCCATCGCGCCGGAGCACTGCGAGCTCTATGTCCGCGAGCCCTACGCCCTGCTGCCCCGCATCCGCAACGCCGGGGCGATCTTCCTGGGCGCCTGGTCGCCGGAGCCGCTGGGCGACTACCTGGCGGGCCCGAACCACGTGCTGCCCACCAGCGGCACGGCCCGCTTCTTCTCCCCGCTGAACGTGGACGATTTTGTGAAAAAGTCCTCCATCATCTGCGCCACGGAGGCGGAGCTGCGGGCGGTGAAGGACCAGGTGATGCTCCTCGCCCGGAGCGAGGGCCTGGACGCCCACGCCAACGCCGTGGGGATCCGATTCGGGGAGGTGTGAACATGCGCAGGGCGGAAGTCAGCCGCGAGAGCCGCGAGACGAAGATCAGCCTGACGCTGAACCTGGACGGGGCCGGAAAGACCGACATCCGCACGGGCATCGGCTTTTTCGACCATATGCTGGACGCGATGTGCCGCTTCGGCCTGTTCGACCTGACCCTCCGCTGCGAGGGCGACCTGCGGGTGGACGGCCACCACACCGTGGAGGACGTGGGGATCGTGCTGGGCCGCGCCCTCCGCGAGGCCCTGGGCGACCGCGCGGGCATCCGCCGCGCGGGCAGCGCCTGGCTCCCGATGGACGAGGCCCTGGCCTTCTGCGCCCTGGACATCTCCGGGCGGCCGTATCTGGCCTTCGACGCGGCCTTCGCCGCGCCCATGGTGGGGGCCTACGACACCCAGCTGACGGAGGAGTTCTTCCGGGCGCTGGCGGGCAACGCGGGGCTGACGCTCCACCTGCGCCTGGCGGCCGGGAAAAACGATCACCACAAGATCGAGGCGCTGTTCAAGGCCTTCGGCCTGGCGATGCGGGACGCCGCGGCGCTGGACCCGCGCATCCAGGGCGTGCTCTCCACCAAGGGCATGCTGGACGCTTGACAAAACCATTGCGGCATCGTATAAATGGAGCATGGGGAAAAACGCCCCGCGGAAGGAGATTCCGGCCATGAAGCTACGGTGCCGCGTTTTTGCGTTTTGCTGCAGTCTGACGCTGCTTTTTTCCTGCGCCCTTGCGGAGGAGGACGACGGCAGCCTGGTGCGCATCACCACGGGCCTCCCGGCGGCGGAGGCCGCCGAGGAGGAGCTCGCGGCGGAGACGGACGGGGGTGAGACGCCCGACGCGGCGGCCGAGATGGCCCAGCCCGACGAGGCGGACGCCGGCGCGCCCGCGCCGTCGGTGACGGCCTCCCCGGCCACGGAGGAGACGGGGGAGCGCTGGGCGGACAGCCAGCCCTTCGGCATCCGGCACGGGCCCCGGGATCAGAAAAAGGTGGCCGTCACCATGGACGACTGTTACGACCGCGCCTGCATCCGGGAGATCTTCGACTTCTGCCAGGAACTGGGCGTGCCGATGACCTTCTTCCCCCTGGGCGACCAGCTGAAGAAGAAGGACGCGGAGCTGTGGAAGGCCATCGCGGCCTCCAACTGCGAGATCGGCAGCCACACCAACCACCACACCAACTGGCAGCACATGTCCTACAACGGGATCTGCATCCACCTCTACCGGACGCAGGAGTGCCTCGACGAGGTGCTGGGCTACCACTACGGCATGGTCTCCCTCCGCCCGCCCTTCGGCCGCTACACCAACGAGAAGGGCACCCCCCTCGCCACGGCGGTCAAGGCCTGCAACCGCTACGGCTACGAGCACGTGGTGCTCTGGGACGTGAGCCAGACCAACGCGGAGCTAGCCAAGGCGGACGTGCAGAACGGCTCGATCCTCCTCTACCACGCCCGGGCGAAGGACGTCAAGTGCCTCAAGACCCTGATCCCCTGGCTGATCCAGGAGGGCTACGAGCTGGTGACGGTGAAGGACCTGCTGCAGCTGGGCGAGATCGAGATCGGCCCGGAGCCCTATGTCCACAAGAAGGGTGAATAAAAAGCGGCCTGGCCGCGTGAAAACGCAGTCTCCGCCGGGAGGAGCAGAGAGATGAAACGCGCACTGAAAATGGTCGGCACCTTCCTTGGCGTCATCCTGATGGCGCTGGTGGTGTTTATTGCGGTGCTGACCGTCAAGGAGTACAACCCGCCGGAGCGGGAGGATCTGTTGGCGGAGGGCGAGGGCGACAGGACCTTCGCCCCCGGCGATACCCTGACCGTGCTGGCCTGGAACACCGGCTACGGCGCGCTGGGCGACAACGCGGACTTCTTCATGGACGGCGGCAAGGGCGTGCGCACCGCCGACCGCGCCCGGGTGCAGGAGAACGTGGCGGGCATCGCCTCGCAGCTATTGCTGCTCAACCCGGACATCACCTTCCTGCAGGAGGTGGATTTCGCCTCCGACCGCTCCTACCGGATGGACCAGGCGGCCTACTACGCCTCCACCTTCCCGGAGGAGAGCGCGGTGACGGCTACCAACTACCAGGTGCTCTTCGTCCCCTACCCGATCCCGCCCATCGGCACCGTGAACAGCGGCCTGCAGACGCTCTCCCGGGCGAGAATCGGGAGCGCTGAGCGCATTCAGCTCCCCTGCCCCTTCTCCTGGCCGGTGCGCCTGGGGAACCTCAAGCGCTGCCTGCTGGTCAGCCGGATCCCGCTGCAGGGGACGCAGAAGGAGCTGGTGGCGGTGAATCTCCACCTGGAGGCCTACGACTCGGGCGAGGGCAAGGCGGCCCAGACCCAGATGCTGGTGGATTTCCTGCGCGCGGAGGCGGAGAAGGGGAACTATGTCATCGCGGGCGGGGATTTCAACCAGATCTTCAGCAGCGTGGAGAACCCCTGGCCGATCTACGAGAACAAGTGGCTGCCCGGCGAGATCGACAGCGCCGCCCTCGGCGAGGGCTTCACCGCCCTGATGGACGCCCGCGTCCCGACCTGCCGGTCCCTGGATCAGCCCCTGGCCGGGGCGGACCCGGCGGGCTTCCAGTTCTATGTGATCGACGGCTTCATCGTCTCGGACAATGTCCGCGTGGAGATCCTGGAGACCCTCGACCGCCATTTCATCAGCACGGATCACAACCCCGTTAAGCTGGTGGTGACGCTGGGGGAGTGAGACGGCGCGGCTGGACCTCCACAATAAAAACCGGCGCGGGCCCTGCGGGGCGGCGCCGGTTTTGGCGTGGGAAAAAGGGCTTCAGCTTTTCTGCGCGCGCCAGGCCTGATACCAGACCCGCAGCCGCTCGAAGGTCTCCGCGCTGATCGCGTGCTCGATGCCGCAGGCGTCCTCCTCCGCTACGTGGGGATCCACCCCGATGTCGCAGAAGAAATCGGTCAGAAAGCGGTGGCGGTCCAGGATCTCCCGGGCGATGCGCAGGCCTTTCTCGGTCAGCAGAATCGAGCCGTCGTCCGCGCGGGTGATCGAGCCGTCCAGCTCCAGGTTGTGCATCGCCACCGAGACGCTGGGCTTGGAGAAACCGAGATGATTCGCGATATCGATGGAGCGGCACAGCCCCTTCTCCTGCTGGATCATCAGGATCGCCTCCAGATAATCCTCCACTGATTTGGTCTGTTTCATGCGATTCCCTCCGTTGAACGCAGGCCGCGTCGCTGCGGCCCGCGGCGGTCGCTCTCCTGTCTTTTTCCAAGTAAGCCTATTATAACTGAATCGGCGGGAAAGTCAACTCGATTGTTCGCCGCGGCGGGCCGCGGGGCCGGGGAGGAGCGGCGATTCACGTCAACCGGGCCGAAAACGGGCTGAAAAATCACCCCGCCCCTTGACATCGAGCGAAAAATTGGCTATGATACACGTGTCTGACAAGTCTGTCCAGGCTTGATGCGGGCTATGCAGGTGTAGCTCAATGGCAGAGCATCGGCTTCCCAAGCCGACAACGTGGGTTCGATTCCCATCACCTGCTCCACCACCGCATCAATCGCCAGCAGCAGCGACAGGACGGCGCGGCCCGCGCTTTCGGGCCGAAATCGACTATCGCAGTTTTGTGCGAGATAACGAGGAGGAGATTCCCATGGCAAAGGAAAAGTTCCAGCGGACGAAGCCGCACGTGAACATCGGCACCAT
>CAMVAJ010000094.1 GCA_947165425.1 uncultured Clostridia bacterium | reverse complement strand
CTGGGGAGGGGGACCGCCGCCCTCCGCGGGGCGGCGGTGGAAGGGCCGGTCTGGCCACTGATGCACATTTTATTGTCATAAGTAGAGGGCCATCCGCTCCGCCAGCGTGTCCAGGCTGTAGCGCACATTTCCTTCACTGTCCATCGCGTCGTTTAGCGCTTTGGTGCGCTGGCCGTCTTCGTCCACGTTGTGAACCGCCACCAGATCCCGCACCTGCTCGACGGGTTCTTCCAGAGAAAACCGCTCTTTCACGTTTTCGCTATTGTTGAAAAGAGGGTTTTGTGATAAACTTGGTTCGTGAGCTATACCGCTGTTCGTTTCGGACGTATTCGAGAAGCCATGATTGGCACTTGGAGCAGTGGGGACGCTCACGTTTTTCTTTTCGACATTTATGTACATCGTCTGGATGCGAAGATCGAGTTTTTTTGTAGCGTCGTACAGAACATCATTGTACTTACCGTTAAGCCTTTTTGTATATAGGATCCCGTCATGTCCATCAAGGTCTATCGTATTGCCTTTTGTAATACTGTCAGGGCTTTTCAACACCGCCAACATATCTACATAATCCTGCGGTGTTGTGGCCCGTCACGCGCTTGACGGTCTCCCGGTTGTCCTGGAAAAACCTATACGCTTTTTCGTATCTTTCCTGTATTTTTCGCCCCGGTCAATTGACACGCCCCGCCCCACCCGGTAAGATGGCAGTGCAACCAATCGCAAGGAGGAACCCTGCCCATGGCTATGAACCTGACCCAGAAAATTCTATCCGTGCATCTCCTCTCCGGCGAGCTGAAACCCGGAACCGAGATCGCCGTCCGCATTGACCAGACCCTGACGCAGGACTCCACCGGCACCATGGCCTACCTGCAGTTCGAGGCCATGGGCGTGCAGCGCGTCAAAACGAAGAAGTCCGTGGCCTACATCGACCACAACACGCTGCAGACCGGCTTTGAGAACGCGGACGACCACAAGTATATTCAGACCGTCACCCGCAAGCACGGCATCTGGTGCTCCAAGCCGGGCAACGGCATCTGCCATCAGGTGCACCTGGAGCGCTACGGCGTGCCGGGCTACACGCTCCTCGGCTCCGACAGCCACACTCCCACCGGCGGCGGCATCGGCATGATCGCCATCGGCGCGGGCGGCCTCGATGTGGCCGTGGCCATGGGCAGCGGCGTCTACCACATGATCTGCCCCAAGGTCGTGGCCGTGCGCCTCACCGGGAAGCTGCCGCGCGGCGTGGCCGCCAAGGATATCATCCTCGAGGTGCTGCGCCGGCTGACCGTCAAGGGCGGCGTGGGCAAGGTGATGGAGTACGTGGGCGACGGCGTCGCGACCCTGACGGTGCCCGAGCGGGCCACCATCGCCAACATGGGCGCGGAGCTGGGCGCCACCACCTCCGTCTTCCCCTCGGACGAAACGACCCTCGCCTTCCTCCGGGCTCAAGACCGGGCGCAGGACTTCACGCCCCTGGCCGCCGACCCCGGCGCGGTCTACGACGAGGAGCTGACCATCGACCTGGGCGCGCTGGAGCCCATGGTCGCGCTCCCGCACATGCCCGACAACGTGCAGACCGTGCGCGAGGCGGGTCCGCTGAAGGTGGATCAGGTTTTCATCGGCTCCTGCACCAACTCCTCCTATCAGGATATGATGCGCGCCGCGGCGATCCTCCGGGGCAAGACCGTCCACCCCGACGTGTCTCTGGTCATCGGTCCGGGCAGCCGGCAGGTGCTCTCCATGCTGGCCCGCAACGGCGCCCTGGCGGACATGATCGCCGCCGGCGCCCGCATTCTCGAGACCGCCTGCGGCCCCTGCATCGGCATGGGTCAGAGCCCCTGCACCGGCGCGGTGAGCGTCCGCACCAACAACCGGAATTTCTACGCCCGCTCCGGCACCAAATCGGCCGGCATCTTCCTGGTCTCCTGCGAGACCGCCGCCGCCACGGCCCTGGCCGGCGTGCTGACGGACCCCCGCACGCTGGACACCGATCTGACCGTGGCGCAGCCCGAGCGCTTTGAAATCAACGACAATTTAGTGATCCCGCCGGTCGAGCCGGGACACGAGGACGAGGTCGAGGTCGTGCGCGGCCCCAACATCCAGCCCTTCCCTATCGGCAAGGCCCTGCCCGAGGCCGTCTCCGGCGAGGTGCTGCTGAAGATGGAGGACAACATCACCACCGACCACATCATGCCCTCCAACGCGAAGCTCCTGCCCTACCGCTCCAATATCCCTCATCTGAGCGACTACTGCCTCTCCCCCGTGGACGAGACCTTCCCGGCCCGGGCCAAGGCCGCCGGCGGCGGCATCCTCGTGGCGGGGCAGAACTACGGCCAGGGCTCCAGCCGCGAGCACGCGGCGCTGGTCCCCCTGTATCTGGGCATCCGCGCCGTGCTGGCCAAGTCCTTCGCCCGCATCCACCGGGACAACCTCATCAACAACGGCATCCTGCCCCTGGTTTTCGCGGACGAGGCGGACTATGACGCCGTCGCCCAGGGCGATACGCTCTCGCTCCCCGGCATCCGCGCGGCCATCGCCGCCGGACAGGAGCACGTCACCGTGCGGGACGAGCGCACCGGGCGCGAGATCCCGGCGCTGCTGCCCCTCACGGAGCGCCAGCGCGGGATGTTGCTGGCGGGCGGCCTCCTCAACTACAGCCGCGAGCAGAGCAACGGCTGAACCGGCTCAGATAAACCCGACCCTTCCGCCGCCCTCCGCGGGGCGGCAGTCCCCTCCCCAGCTTGCTGGGGAGGGTCTTTGGTTGCCGCGCCGGCCCGGCGATTGAAAACAGACCCGTTTTGTGGTAGTATGAGTCTGTTCTGTTTGCTGTGCTGAACCGACGCGCCGGAAGGAGCATCCCCCTTATGGCCAAAGATAAATCCATTTTCGCCTGCACCGCCTGCGGCTACGAGACCCCGCGCTGGGTGGGCCGCTGCCCCGGCTGCGGCGCCTGGAACACGCTGGAGGAGGCCATCGCCGCCTCCCCCGCGCCGGCCTCCTCCGCCAAGGCCTCCAAGCAGCGGCCCGGCACCGGCGCGGCCGCCCTGCCCATCACCGACATCCCGGAGGACGAGTCCCTCCGGCTCTCCACCGGCATGGACGAGCTGGACCGCGTCCTCGGCGGCGGCATCGTGGAGGGCGGGCTGATGCTCCTCGGCGGCGACCCGGGCATCGGCAAGTCCACGCTGCTGATCCAGGTCTGCGCGCATCTGTGCCGCAGCGGAAAGCGGGTGCTCTATGTCTCCGGCGAGGAGAGCGCCCGGCAGATCAAGCTGCGCGCCGCGCGCCTGGGCATCCATGAACCGAACCTCTTCGTGCTGGCGGAGAACGCGATGGACAACGTGGAGTCCCGCATGCAGGAGCTCTCCCCGGACGCGATGGTGGTGGACTCCATCCAGACCATGTACCGGCCGGAGCTGGCCTCCGCCCCCGGCTCCGTCAGCCAGATCCGGGAGTGCACCAGCCTCCTCCTCCGTCTCTCCAAGGAGAGCGGCACCGCCGTCTTCCTCGTCGGCCACGTCACCAAGGAGGGCGCCATCGCCGGGCCGCGGATGCTGGAGCACATGGTGGACGTCGTGCTCTACTTCGAGGGCGACCGCCAGCAGGAGTACCGCCTGCTCCGGGCCGTCAAAAACCGCTTCGGCTCCGTCAACGAGCTCGGCGTCTTCCAGATGACCCCCACCGGGATGCAGGTGGTGGAGAACCCCTCCGAGCAGCTGCTCTCCCACCGCGCCAAGGGCACCAGCGGCTCCGTCGTCTTCTGCGGGCTGGAGGGCTCCCGCCCCCTGCTGTGCGACGTGCAGGCGCTCACAGCCCAGTCCTGGTACGGGACGCCCCGGCGGACCGTCGAGGGCGCGGACACCGGCCGGGTGGCGCTGCTGCTGGCGGTGCTGGAGAAGCGCGCCGGCCTGAAAACCTATAACCAGGACGTCTATATCAATGTCGCGGGTGGGCTGGAGCTCTCCGAGCCCGCGGCGGATCTCGCCCTCTGCGTGGCCGTCGCCTCCTCCCTGAAGGATCAGGCCGTGGACCCCGCCATCGCCGTCATGGGCGAGATCGGCCTCTCCGGCGAGATCCGGGCCATCCCCCAGTGTGACCGGCGGGTCGCGGAGTGCGCGCGGCTGGGCTTCACCAAGGTCGTGATCCCCCGGGAGAACGCCCGGCGGATCAACAAGCCCGAGGGCGTGCAGATTCTCGCGGTCGATACGCTGATGCAGGTCGTCGCCGTCCTTTTCGGCTGATGGACAACGGAGTGGAATCACATGAAACCAAAGCATTTACACCTTCTGATCCGGATTCTGATCACCGGCCTGGGCGCCGGCATCGGCTTCGCCGTGGCGCTGGGCATCCTGATGCTGATCCGGCTGGCCTCCCCGGACGTCGTGCTGCCGCTTCCCTTCACCGTGCTCCTCTACGTCGGCGCGGCGCTGGTCTTCGGCGCGCTGCTGTTCCTGCTCTCCGAGCCGATCATCCGGCTTCTGCGGCGCGGCAACAACGCGATCCTCCGGGCCATCGACGCGCTCCCGGCGGAGGATCTGCTCCCCTCCCTCGGCGGCGCGCTGGCCGGCTTTGTCTTCGCCTACCTCCTGCGCGGCATCTTCAGCCAGATGGGGCAGTCCATGTTCACGACCGTGCTGGCGCTGCTCCTCTATCTGCTGCTCGGGACGCTCGGCTACCACATCGGACAGCGCCGGGGAAAGGACGTGCTGGCGCTGCTGCCCTTTTTCTCCCCGGAGAACGCGCGCGCCCCACGGGAGGAGCGCCGGACGCTCCGGAAGCGGCACAGACCCGAGCAGCCGGAAAAGCTGCTGGACGCCTCCGCCCTCATCGACGGGCGGGTGCTGGACGTCAGCGATGCCGGGTTCCTCGACGGGATGCTGGTGGTCCCCCTCTATGTCGTGGACGAGGTGCGCCGCATCGCGGACTCCGCCGATCCCGTGCGGAAGGCCAAGGGACAGCGCGGTCTGGAGATGCTCGACGAGCTGCAGAAGAAGCGCCCGGACGCCTTCCGGCTCGACGAGACCGACTGGCCGGACGCGGAGGATGTGGACGTCAAGCTCCTGCGCCAGGCGCGCGAGCGGGGCGCGTCCGTCGTCACCTGCGATTACAATCTCTCGCGCGCCGCGCAGGTCTCCGGCGTGACCGCGCTCTCCATCGACAAGCTGGCCAACGCCCTCCGCCCGGCCCTCATCGCCGGGGAGACCGTCGCCATCGATCTCGTCAAGGCCGGCAAGGAGAGCAGCCAGGGCGTCGGATACCTGCCGGACGGCACCATGGTCGTGGTGGAGAACGGGCGTGCCAGCGTCGGAACGCGGGCGACGGTTCAGGTCACCAGCGTGCTGCAGACCAGCGCGGGGCGCATGATCTTCGCGCGGCTCGCCGAGGACGCTGAAGCCTGATCTCTTTTGTCCCCATCGGCGCATCCGTTGACCGGATGCGCTTTTTATGTACCGACTCCGGTTTGTAGTGTTTCAGTTTTGTATCATAGTTTTACAAAAGTACAACATTGATGAAAATCGCGTGCAATTTCTTGAAAACAGCCCTGTGAAACGCTATAATTTGTTTGATTCCCGTATGTTTCATATCGACTGAATAAGGGAGGATCGTGCCTATGAAAAAGCTACTTGCTGTCGTACTGGCGCTGACCATGGTTTTGGCCATGCTCGCGTCCTGCTCTTCCAACGAGCCGGCAGCGACCACAGCACCGACCGCCGCCCCCACGCAGGCCCCGACCGAGGCGCCTACGGAGGCTCCGACGGAAGCACCCACCGAAGCGCCCACCGAAGCGCCTGCTGAGGCGCCCGCAGAAGCGCCGGCGGAACCCGCCGAGCCCGTTGCGGACCTTGTTGAGAATGTAACCGAGACCGCCGAAGGCGCGGCCGCGGCCGTCGAGGCCACCGCCGCCGAGGCGGCGAACGCCGTCGCCGAGACTGTCGAGGACGTCAAGGACGCCGCGGCCGACGCCGTGGACGCCGCCGCCGACAAGGTGGAGGAGGTCAAGGACGCCGTCGCCGAGACCGCGGAAGCCGCTGCTGACAAGGTCGAGGAAGTCAAGGACGCCGTCGCCGAGACCGCCGAGGACGTCAAGGACGC
>CAMVAJ010000093.1 GCA_947165425.1 uncultured Clostridia bacterium | reverse complement strand
CGTACCTGCTGCTTTTTCTCTGCCGCACTGCGTATAATTCGCTACTCATTTGTCGACCTGTATCATCCCGGCTTCGACCCCGCCAGACTTCCCGCGGGATGATCGCATTGGGCGATTCGTCCGCTCAGCCTTGCGAATTCTGCGAAAGCGTGCTATCCTATACCCAACGCACAGGAAAGGAAGGACATCACCATGCGTATTGCACTGATCAACGAGAACAGCCAGGCGGCGAAAAACAGCCTGATCGAGGCGACCCTGCGGAAGGTGGTCGAGCCCCTGGGGCACACGGTGGACAACTACGGCATGTACACCGCCGAGGACGAGGCCCAGCTGACCTACGTCCAGTGCGGCCTGCTGGCCTCGATCCTGCTCACCAGCGGCGCGGCGGACTATGTGATCACCGGCTGCGGCACGGGCGAGGGCGCCATGCTGGCCTGCAACAGCTTCCCCGGGGTCATCTGCGGCCATCTGGCCGACCCCTCCGACGGCTACATGTTCGCCCAGATCAACGACGGCAACTGCGCCGCCCTCCCCTTCGCCAAGGATTTCGGCTGGGGCGCGGAGCTGAAGCTGGAGATGATCTTCCAGCAGCTCTTCAGCTTCGGCCACGGCAACGGCTATCCCAAGGAGCGCGTCGTGCCCGAGCAGCGGAACAAGAAGATCCTCGACGGCGTGAAGGCCCTCACCTACCGCCCGCTGCTGGAGATCCTCGGCGACCTGGACGCCGATTTCGTCCGCGCCACCATCGCGGGCGCCCGCTTCGCGGAGCTCTTCTATCCGAACTGCAAGGACGAGAAGATCGCCGACTTCCTGAAGCGGCTCGGCTGAGGCGCGCAGGACGCCGCCGCGCAGCCTGAAGCCGAATCCCTTCGCGCGCACGCTGCCGGGCCGTGGGCCATCCCCCTCCCCGGCAGCCTTTTTATACTCACGTCCGCACCTGTACTTTGGGACAGTACCCGCCGTCCCCGGAATATGCTACGATACCCCCATCCGATGAGACCAGCAGGACAGCGAGGAGTTCACGCCATGGCACAGCCGCCCATGATCCGCAGGACCGAGAAGCTGCGGGAGGTCACCGCCCTTCTGCGCGAGCGGAAGATCGTCTATCTCTCCGCCTTTTTTTACAGCGGCAAGACCGTCCTGCTGGATCAGCTCTGCGAGATCTGGGAGGGCGGCGTGCTCCGCTTCAGCTCCCGGCGCGACGACTGGGATGCCTTCCGGGACCGCGCCGCGGCGGGCCGGGAAAGCCTGCTCGTCATCGACAGCGTCGACCACCCGCCCCAGGCCATGGCCGGCGAGCTGGCGGGGCTGCTGACGGAGCTGCCCCCGTGGCGCTGCGCCCTCCTCGCCGGCCGGGCGCAGATGCCCGCCGAGCTGCACAGCCTGTGCTCCGCCGGGGTGATCGCGACCCTGGACCGAACCTTCATGATGTTCGACGGCGAGGAGATTGTCCAGCTCTTTCTGGCCTACGGCATCGAGCTGTCGCCCCCGGACGTGCGGATGATCCTGGATCAGCTGTGGGGCTGGGCCTTCGGCCTGCACATGCTGGCCCAGCAGATCCTCCGCTGCGGCAGGACGCCGCTGCGCGCCAGGATCGAGGAGACCCGGGCGGAGATCAAGCGCATCCTGGTCACCGATATCGTGACGACGCTGCCGGAGCAGGAGCGAAGGCTGCTCTACAACCTCTCGCCCTTCGAGCGTTTCTCGGAGGAGATGGCCCGGCTCGTGACCGGGCGGAACGACGCGCCGCGCCTGATGGAGCGCATCGCCCGGAACACCCACATGCTGCTGCGGGACGGGGAGGACGGCTACACCTTCATCCCCATCGTCCGGCAGGCACTCTTCGCCGAGATGCGCAACCTCTATACCCAGGACTACATCAACGGCCAGTACAAGCGCGCGGCGCTGTACTGCGAGCTGCAGAATCAGATCCCCCGGGCGATCGCCTACTACCGGCAGCTGGGCGACGTGGAGAAGATCCGCGAGCTGCTGATCCGCGACACCTTCAACCGCCCCGCGGACGGCGACTCCGTGGATCTGCGGGACGGGTACGCCCTGCTGGACGAGGAGACGATCCGCGCCTACCCCGAGCTGATGAAGGGCAAGTGCGAGATCGAGTGCCTGCAGGGGCATGTGGAGGAGAGCGAGCGCTGGTACGAGGCCCTTGAGCAGTTCATCCGCGAGACGCCCGTCCGGGACGCGCGCCGCCAGACCGCCCTGGAGGCCAAGGCCTATCTGGACCTCTGCTTGTCGCAGCGCGGAAGCCGGAACACCCTGAAGCGGCTGCTGGCCGCGGCCCGAGCGCCCGGCCTGCGGCAATCGACGGCCTGGCGCAGCGGCTTCAACGTCTCGGGGAACAGCGTCAGCCTCCTCAACGGCGGCCTGGATTTCTCCCGGTGGGCCCCCCACGGCTGGCGCATCTACCGCCTCTTCGGGAAGCCCATCGAGCTGGCTCTGGGGCGCGGGGGCAGCGGCGTGGCGGACATCGCCATCGGCGAGTGCGAGCTGGAGACCCGGCCCGACGGCGATTACACCACCGCCCTCCTGAAGGTGCGGGCGGGCCTGCAGCGGGTCACGGACAACCCCGAGATCCACTACGCCGCCATCGGCATCCAGAGTCGCATCGAGGCGGCGCAGGGCAACGCCGACGCGGCCCTCTCCATGATCGGCCACGCCATCGCCTCCCTGCCGGACCAGGCCCCCAGGCGGCTGCGGCAGAACCTGGAGGCCCACCGGCTCCAGCTGTCGCTCCTGCGGGGGGAGACGGCCGAGGCCAAGGGCTGGCTGGAGACCGCCGCGCCGGACGAGACCCGCCGCTTCGTGATCATGGACCGCTATCAGTACATGCTGAAGCTGCGGCTGTACCTCATCCTCGCCCAGCGCGGGAAGGTGCCCTTCCTGGCGGCGCTGCTCCGGCAGTATTTCGAGAGCTACGACCGGCCCTACCTGCTGATCCAGCTGAACCTGCTGGAAGCCGTGTACCACCACCGGGGCGGGAGCGAGATCTGGCGGGAGCGGATGCGGGAGGCGCTGGCGCTGGCCCGGCGCTACGGCCTGCTCCGCGTCGTCGCCGACGAGGGCATCGCCATCATCGACCTGCTCAACGAGCTGGAGCTCCCGGCGGATCCCTGGACGGAGGCCGTCCTGGCCCTGACCCGCCGGCAGGCCGCGTTCTACCCGAACTACATGAAGCAGGCGGCCAGCAAGCCCATCTTCACCGACCGCGAATACCAGGTGTACTCCCTGATGATCGCCGGCTACCGGAACGCGAAGATCGCGTCCATCCTCGGCATCTCCGAGCGCACAGTCAAGTATTTCTGCGGGCTGATCTACCAGAAGCTGGACGTCACGACCCGGGCGGAGGCGCTGAACCGCGCCGCGGAATTGGGGGATATCAGATGAAAAAAATGCTTGCGCTCCTGATCACGGCCGGCTTGCTGCTGCTGGGCGGCTATGCCTGCGCCGAGGCGGATTTCACCCTCCTGGTCTATCTGTGCGGCTCCGACCTGCAGAGCGCCGCGTGCGAGGACATCTATGAGATGGGCGTCACGGAGAACGGCGACGGGGTGAACATCGTGCTGCTGGCCGGCGGCGCGTCGGAGTGGGATTTCGACGAGATCGAGGGCAACACCCGCAGCCTCGTCACGATCCGGGACGGCGATTTCGAGTCCATCACCGACTGGGGCTGGGCCTCCATGGGGAGCGAGGAGAGCCTGCTGGAGTTCCTGTCCTACGGGCTCACGGCCTACCCCGCCCGGCGGACCGCCGTGATCCTCTGGGACCACGGCGCGGGCTCCGAGGCGGGCCTGTGCTTCGACGACACCACCGAGGACCAGGATGGGCTCACCCTAGTGGAGATCGACCGTGCTCTCAGCAGGCTGCGAGAGCAGCTGGGCGGCTTTCATCTCGATCTCTTCGGCTGCGACGCCTGCATGATGGCGACCTACGAGATAGCCGCCATGCTCTCGCGCTACGATATCGACTATTTCGTGGCCAGCGAGGAGCTGGAGCCGGGCACGGGCTGGAACTACACCCCCTGGCTGGAGGCCCTGGACCGGGACCCGGCGCTGAGCACGGAGGCGCTCTGCGGTCTGATCGCGGACAGCTACATGGAGGCGGCGCGGTCGGAGAACCCGGACGATTACCTGACCCTCAGCGCCGTCAATCTGAAAAAAATGGCGTCGCTGCAGACCGCCATGGAGGGTCTCGGCGTCACGCTGCGGACGGAGCTGGAGGGCGGGCGCGCCGCGGAGATCCGTCGCGGCCGCAGCCGCATGTACACCTTCGGCTCCTATGTGGACGGCAGCTGGGATATGGTGGACCTGGGCGCCATGCTCGACGCCTACGCGCCCTTCGATCCCCAGGGCGCCGCGGCGGCGCGCGCCGCCCTGTCGGAGGCTGTGCTCTTCAGCCGCCAGTCGGGCCAGCTGAACCCGTGCAGCGGCCTCTCGGTGCTGATCCCCCAGGACACGAAGGACGAGTTTGAGAGCTACCGCGAGGGCCTCGATCTGTCCTTCTGCATCCCCAACTGGATCGGCTTTGTCAAGGCCTACGCCGGCCAGCTGACCTCGGGCAGCTACAGCTTCACTCCGGCCACGCCGCAGAACATCACCGGCTCCGGCTTCCTCTCGCAGATCTCCTCCCTCGCGGCGGAGGCCCCGGGCGGCCTGAGCTGGAACGAGGCGGCGGAGACCTACGAGGCGCCGCCCCAGCCCGCCGCCGTCGCCGCCCGGGAGACGGATTTCGCCTTCTCCGCCACGCTGACCGCCGACGACATGCGCTATCTGGACTACGTCGAGGGCATGATGATGATGGATCTCAGCGACGAGGAGGTCTTCGGCTATGTCGATCTCGGCCTGATGCAGAACAACCTCATCGACTGGAACCGCGGCGAGATCTACAGCCTCTTCGACGGCACCTGGCCCTTTCTCGGCGATCAGCTGGTGCCCCTGTACGATCAGATCAACAACGACTACGGCCGGCGGAGCCTGATCCCCGTGAAGCTGAACGGCGAGTACACCTATCTGGTCGTGGAGTTCCCCGCCGAAGGCGGGGAGGGGCGGATTCTCGGCGCCAACGCGGGCTACGACGAGAACGGCCTCCCGATCCGCGGCACCACCCGGCTGCGGGAGGGGGACCGCATCGTCCCGGTCTACACGATGTTCCTGGGCAGCGCGGAGGGGGACGACGAGCTGGAGGAGGCCGAGTTTGAGGGCGACGAGATCCTCTGGCACGAGGGGCTGACCGTCTCCTACGAGCCGCTGGGGGACGAGGGCGAGCCCCTGGAGATGATGTTCTGCTTTGTGCTCAACGACGTGTTCGGCGAGTACACCATGACGGAGATCATCCCCTTCGAGGTCTGAGCCCGACCCTGTACCAAAGGACAGTAGGCAAAGCGGAATCGCGATACTATAATAACTCGGACTCCAAGCGGAGCACCAAAGAAAGAGAGGTCTACCAACCATGAAAAAACTGCTGTGTGTTGTGCTGATGCTGTGCATGGCGCTGACCGCCGCCCTGGCGGAGGAGACGCCCGCGCTGACCTGGGAGGCGTTTGTGCCGATCCTGGAGGCCGGCGGCGTGACCGGACAGTTCTACACCTTCGACGAGATCGCCGTGAAAATCTGGCTGCCCGAGGGCATGAACCCCGTCGAGCTCACCGAGGAGGATCGGGCGAACGGCTACATCGGCTATTTCATGCCGGATGACAAGTCCGCCGCGGTCTCCGTCATGTACGTGGACGTGAACGGCATGTCCCTGGAGGACTACGCGGCCTACCTGTCCGGCGAGGAGGACGTGACCGAGGTGGAGGCGGGCACCGTGAACGGGCTCCCCTGCGTCACCTACAAGATGCCGGCGAAGAACACCCTGAGCATCACCTTCGCCACCGTGGCCGGCTACGCGCTCGAGCTCACCTGCACCCCCATCGACGAGGAGAACGCCGAGCTGGTCTGGGGCGCGGTCGTCTCCTCCATCCAGGCGGTGGAGTGATCCGGGCCGCCCCGGCATAAGTCAAAAAAGACACGGTTCCATTCGCACGGAACCGCGTCTTTTTTTGCCGCCCTGAAGGCGGCGCGTGATCACTTTTCTCCAATCAGCATCGCTGATACTAATCTCAAATAAACTTGCTAAATATATAACGATGTGATATAATACCCC
>CAMVAJ010000092.1 GCA_947165425.1 uncultured Clostridia bacterium | reverse complement strand
CGCGGGGTAGAGCAGTTTGGTAGCTCGTCGGGCTCATAACCCGGAGGTCGTAGGTTCAAGTCCTACCCCCGCAACCATCTGGCTCCGTAGCTCAGCTGGCTAGAGCATTCGGTTCATACCCGGAGTGTCATTGGTTCGAGTCCAATCAGAGCCACGAAAGCCTCTTGCAGATGAAAGTCTGCAAGAGGTTTTGTGGTTCTGCCGACGCGGGGCGCCTGCGCCCTTTGCGGTGAAAAGCGCGGCGCTCTGTCTCAGGGGGCTGAAAGCGTTTTGTATGATATGGCCATCTCGACGCAGGGTCCGCTATGGAATCAGAACTTTTTTTGCCGGGCGCTGCCACCGGGCCGGGAGGCGCGTATCAAAAAGTGAGCGCGGGAGACGCGCCCAAGCTGATGAAGGAGGATTGAAAGGAAATGAACATGAAGAAAATCGCAGCGCTGCTGCTGAGCCTGACGCTTGCCGTGACCTTCGGGGCGGCGATGGCGGAGACCACCGGAAATGATCCCCAGATCTCGGGCGAGATCACGGACGGCTTTTACTACCTGCGGGTGAAGCTGGACCCCAACGACGCCGGCGCGTGGCGCGTGGACGACCTGGCGCAGGACCAGAGCGTGCTGAGCCTGGACGGCGTCGAGGAGACGGAGGACACCCTGACCGCCCGCTACGCGCCCGAGGGCGACGGCGAGATGACCATCGCGCTGCGCCACGTGACCGGCTTCGTCTGCGACGAGCTCCACACCTTCGACCTGCGCGTGGCGGACGGCAAGATCACCGAGAACTTCGGCGGCTCCTACACCGCCTCCCCCGCGGAGGAGGAGCAGGACCCGTTCTTCAGCGGCGACTGGACGGAGGCGGAGACCCAGTTCACCGCGATGAAGATCACCAAGAACGCCGAGGGCGGCTGGGACGTGGAGATCACCTCCCCGATGACCCATGGCGCCTATGTCTTCACCGCGACGGTCTACTATGACTGCGAGCTGAACGCCTTTGTCTATGAGAACGGCGCGCGCTGCGACCTTCTGCCCTCCGAGGGGGAGGAGCCCGCGGTCTCCGAGCCCACGGCCACCGATCTGTACGGCACGATCACCCTCGCCGGCGAGGACGAGGCGCACCTGAGCCTGGTCTGGTACGACAGCCAGAGGCCGGAGGAGACGGTTACCTTCGTCCGCGCGGACGCGTAAGCGCCTTCCATACGAGCCTGCGGCCTAAAAAAAGCCGCAGGCTCTTGCTTTCTCCACCGCGGTTCAGTATAATAGGCTTGGATCTGTGCAAACACAGGATAAAAAAGCGAAAAAACGCCCGAAACAGCGGGCGGATCCCGGGCGGCCGCGCTTCGGACGGCCCGCCTCCGAGCCTGACGATATGAGGAGGAAAACAGATGACCATCAACAAGACGCTGAACGGCGGCGAGCTAACGCTGGCGCTGGAGGGCAGACTCGATACCATGACCGCCCCGGAGCTCGAGGCCGAGCTGAAGAAATCCATGGACGGCGCGCAGAGCCTGACCCTGGATTTCGAGAAGCTGGACTACATTTCTTCCGCGGGCCTGCGCGTGCTGCTCTCCGCCCACAAGGTGATGGCCGGCAAGGGCGGCATGAAGGTGACCCATGTCAACGAGATCGTGCAGGAGGTCTTCGACGTGACGGGCTTCTCCGACATCCTCGTGATCGAGTGAGGCGCGCGGCATGAAGACAGATGTAATCGTCGTCTCCAGCCGGGGGCGGCAGATGGCCGTGGCCCTGAACCAGGTGGACAAGGTGGCCGCGTACAAGGAGCTCACGAACCGCAGCGCGCTGCACCTGCGCCTCCTGACCGAGGAGATGATGGGCCTGATGCGCTCCATCACCGGGGAGACCGAGGGCCGCTTCTGGATCGAGGATCAGGACGGCGTGTACGAGCTGCACCTGGCGGTGACCACGAACATGGACAGCGGCAAGCGGGACCGCCTGCTCTCCGCCGCCAGCAGCGGAAAGAACGAGTCCGCGAAGGGCCTGATGGGCCGTATCCGCGACTTTTTCGACCGCAGCGCGGACGAGGACGTGGCGTCCCTGTCCAGCCCGCTGATCCTGCCCGGCGCGTACGATCGGAGCTCCACGCCGGCGCTGGACTGGGAGTGGTCCATGGTCCGCTATGAGGAGGCCCTTACGCACTGCGTGGAGGAGAACCAGGACGGCGCCGTGCAGGCCTGGGACGAGCTGGAGAAATCCGTGGTGGCCCACGTCGCAGACGACGTAAAGGTCTCGATCCGCGGACGCACGGTGGAGCTGACCATCCTAAAGCAGCTGGACTGATCCGTTCGGCTGGACGATCTGACGACGCAGTCCCTCCGTCGGAGGGAGCCGCCCTCCCGGGCAGTCAAGGGCAGAAAGAAGGGGAATCCATGAGCGAAATCAAACTGGCGGCCACCGTGGAGAACATTCCCCTGGCCACGGCTTTTCTCGACGAGGAGCTGGAGAAGCTGGATTGCCCCATGAAGGCGCAGATGCAGATCGCCGTGGCGGTGGACGAGCTGATGAGCAACATCGCCCGCTACGCCTACACGCCGGGAACTGGCGACGTGACGGTGCGGCTTGACTTCGACCCCGGGACGCGCATGGCGGAGATCACCTTCCTGGACAGCGGCGTGCCCTACGACCCGCTGCAGAAGGCGGATCCCGACGTCACCCTGGCCGCGGACGAGCGCGCGGTCGGCGGGCTGGGCATCTTCCTGGTCAAGAAGACCATGGACGCCCTCCGCTACCGCTACGCCGACGGCATGAACCAGCTGACGATCTGCAAGAAAATATAAGAAGCAAAAAACATTGCCGCGGAACGGCAATGCTTTTTTGCGCCCTCACACCGCGCTGCGCAGGAAGTCCGCCGCCTTGGCGACGATGCGGGGCGTCTCGCGGGTGATGGTGCACACGTGGGGCACCTCCTCCAGCCAGAGGGTGTCCTTCACCCGGCTGGAGATGCCGGACTGGATCACGTCCAGGCTGTCTTTGCCGATGGTGCCGTCGGCGTGGGACTGGATGGAGAGGACGGGGCAGGTCACCCGGCTCAGGTTGGCCCGGGCCTGCCGGATGATCTTCGACAGATCCACGGCGCACCGGGTGGGGAAGCCGCCGTAGCCCAGATGGTACTTGGCGATGAGCAGATGGTCCGTCGGGTCGCCCTTCCCCCAGCTCACGGTGGGGATCAGCGGGGCGAGGAGCCCGGCGAAGGGCATCAGCGGGTTCTGCACGTCCATCGGGGCGGAGACGGTGATGGCCGCGTCTGTCAGCCCCTCCTCGGCGAGCATCAGCGTGATGCAGCCGCCCATGCTCAGCCCCAGCATGCTGACGTGGGCGTGGTTCCGGCGCAGGCCGGCCAGGGCGTCGCGGGCCGCGCCGACCCAGTCCTGCCAGTGGGTGCGCTTCATGGCCTCCAGATCCTGGGCGTGGCCGGGGAGGTTGATGCCCTGGACGGTGAAGCCCGCCTCGTGCAGCCCCTGGCCCACCAGGCGCATGTGGGAGACGGAGCCGGTGAAGCCGTGGAGGAGGAGCACGGCGTGGTCGCCGCCCTCCAGCAGGAAGGGCTGCGCCTCCGGCAGGGAGAAATCCGGGTTTGTGATCTTGGGCACAGGATCGCCGCCTTTCCGCCGGCGCGTGTCCGGCGTTTTGAACTGTTCCTATTATAGGACGGCGGGGGAGGCTTGTCCAGCCCGAAAAAGCATCGCAAAAGCCCCGGCGCGGGGCCGGGGCCTTTGACTGAAGGATAAGCTTGAGAAACGATCACTTCTGCGCGTCCAGCGCCTTCCAGCACAGGGCGGCCAGCACGCCGCCCACCATGGGCGCCAGCAGGAAGACCCAGACGTTCTTCAGCGCGTCGCCGCCGACGAAGAGGGCGGGGCCGAAGGAGCGGGCGGGGTTGACGGAGGTGCCGGTGAAGTAGATGCCGAGAATGTGCACCAGCGTCAGGGTGAGGCCGATGACGATGCCCGCCACCTTGCCGAACTCGGGCCGGGAGGTGACGCCCAGGATCGCCAGGACGAAGACGAAGGTCAGCACGACCTCGATCACCAGGGAGGCGCCGATGCTGCCGTTGTACAGGCCGTTGGTGCCCAGCGTGCCGGAGGCATCGCCCAGGACGAGCTTCAGGCAGCCCGCGCCGGCGGTGGCGCCCAGGAACTGCGCGGCGACATAGCCGCAGAAGTCCTTGACGGACAGCTTGCCGGAGACCAGCATGGCGATGGAGACTGCGGGGTTGATGTGGCAGCCGGAGATGTGGCCGATGGAGTAGGCCATGGCGACGATGACCAGGCCGAAGGCCAGGGCGGTCATGAAGTAGGCGGCGTTGGGCTCGGCGCTGCAGCCGGTCACGACCGCGGTGCCGCAGGCGAAGAACACCAGCACGAAGGTGCCGATGAACTCGGCGATGTAGGCTTTGATGGTTTTGTTCATGGGAAAATCCTCCTTATGCATCAGATGCACAGGAGGATTGTAACATATTCTTCATCAAAACGCAACACTGCGACACAAAAATGTGTGGCAGGATCAGAGATTCTGCAGAAAACGCAGCGCCAGGCAGAGCAACAGGGTGCCTGCCATCATGGCCGCGTAGGAGACGGGCCAGCGGCCGCCCCGGTTGTAGCCGTAGAAGTCGTCCCAGCGCTTTGCCGCCGGGGCGTATTTGATTTTGTACAGGTAGAACGTGCCGTAGGCGAAGACCGGCAGCAGGCCGAGGAGCGAGAAGCCAAGGCTCATCCCCCGGCGCTCGAAGACGCAGAAGGAGACCAGGGCTAGCAGCGGCGTGATCAGGTGCATGAAGAGGTCGCTGCCCTTGAAGAGCACGCCGTAGCCCATGGTCGGCCCGAGGAAGAGGAGGACCGTCACCATGGTGACCGTGACGGTCAGCGTGCCGAGATACTTCAGCGTCCAGGCCCAGGCCTGCCCCGGGAAGAGGCACATGCCCAGGGCGGAGAGGGCGCAGAGGACGTTGCTCAGCACGGTGAAAAAGCGGAAGGCCGGCCTGCCGTTCGCCCAGGACCAGCGCCCGTCCCGCCGGAAAAAGCGCACCGTGAAAAACAGGGTGACGAGGAAGATGAGGGCGTTGAGGAGAAAGGACAAGGGGATCACGCTCCTTGAGGGTTTTATTCTTATCTCAGTAAAGTGTTTCATCAGCCGGACCGGCCCTTCCACCGCCGCCCCCGCGGAGGGCGGCGGTCCCCCTCCCCAGCAAGCTGGGGAGGTTTTCAGATACTGCACTTTAGCCCTATCTCCCCAGCTTGCTGGGGAGATGTCGCCGCAGCGACAGAGGGGCCGGTCTCTTGCAATGCGGCAGATTTATATGAGATATGTATTACGGTGGAAACACGAGGTGCTCTCCTTCAGGGTACGAGAATCGTCCGACGAACGAGGAATGATTGTTTCGGAGAGGATCATAGCATGGATTCCGGCCCGGATCAAGCGTGGAGGCGGCTGTATCTTTTGTGTTTTTTGCCTGAAAGCCCTTTGCATACTGTATACAATACGTTATACTGACACGGAACAGGGTAAACCTGGATGAATGGACTGGTTCACAAGGAGGGGATATATCCGTGAGCGGCATACAGAACTGGGCGGAGGTCATCGTCTTTGTCGTGTACCTCGCCTTTATGATCGGCATCGGCCTGTTCTTCTTCCTGCGCTCGAGGAACGCGGGGGAGAAGGAGTATTTCCTGGGCGGACGGAAGATGGGGCCCTGGGTCAGCGCGCTCTCCGCGGGCGCGTCGGACATGAGCGCCTGGGTGCTGATGGGCCTGCCCACGGCGATCTACGCCGCGGGCCTGGGCCAGGTCTGGATCTCCGTGGGCCTCGCCATCGGCTACGCCCTGAGCTGGATCTTCGAGGCGCCCCGCCTGCACGCCTTCTCCATCGCGGCGGACGACGCGATCACGATCCCGCAGTACCTGACCCGGCGCTTCCGCTCCAAATCCTACGCGCTGCAGGTGATCTGCGCGGTGATCTTCCTCGTCGCGTACACGATCTACGCCGCCTCGTCGATCAAGGCGGCGGGCACGCTCTTCCACACGGTCATCGGCATGGACGCCAACGTGGCCATGTACCTGGCGGCGGGGATCATCATCCTCTACACCTTCCTGGGCGGCTTCTCGGCGGTGTGCTGGACGGACTTCTTCCAGGGCATGCTGATGCTGGGGGCCCTGCTGATCG
>CAMVAJ010000091.1 GCA_947165425.1 uncultured Clostridia bacterium | reverse complement strand
GAAGTAGTTGCTGTCGGAGAAGCCGCAGCGCAGGGCGATGGTGGTGATGGAGTCGGAGGTGGAGATCAGCTCCTGGGCCGCGTGCTGCAGGCGGACGAAGACGATATACTCGTGCAGGCCGATCCCGGTGGAGGCCCGGAACTTCCGGCTCAGATAGTTGGGGCTGAAGCTGACGGCCCGGGCGACGTCGGCGCTGGTGAGCGGCTCCATGTAGTAGCGGCAGATATAGTGCGCCGCCTGCAGGATCTGCTGGTCGGTGGTGTGGATGTCGGCCGGCGGCTCCGAGAGGAAATGGCACACGCGGCTGCACAGCAGCAGCAGGGACTGGAGATGGGTTTTCAGCATCAGGGGGGAGCGGCCGTCCCGGATTTTCTCCTCCGCGGTCATCTGCTTCAGGGTGCCGGCCACCTGCCCGCGGTAGGCCTGCGGCACCTGGAAGACGGCGGTCTCGGAGAGAAAACGGTCCGGCCGGGGCAGGAACTGCCTTACGTCCCAGGGCAGGTCCTCCTCCCGGAACAGGATCACCGTGCGCCGGCAGGGGCCGAACACGTACCGGGTATAGTGCAGCGCCATGGGCGGCACGAGGATGAAATCCCCGGCGTGCAGGTCGAAAATGTGCTCGTCGATCAGGAAACGGCAGCTGCCGCTCTCGACATAGAACAGCTCGTGGCAGCTGTGGCAGTGGTGCCCCTTCATGACAAAACGCTGGTCCCGCGTCTTGCTCTCGGCGTGTACGCCGTCCGTCCCGTGGTTGGGAACAGGCGAAGTCAAGCGGTTCCACCCCCTCTGTGTTGAGAAATCGGTGTTACTGTGGAATTATAGCGTTAAATCAGCGGAAAATCAAGAAAAACTATTCTATAATCATCCTTCGGCGCGGTGGCGGTGGCCGCCGCGGCCAGATGCCTGTCCGAAGGAGAAACGCTATGCGGAAACAAATCGCCTGGCTGTGGGAGAACATGGACGCTCCCTACCGCCGCCGGCACGTGATCGCCCTGTGCGTCTGTGCGCTGACCTGCCTGATGCTGCTGGTGAACCCCGCGCTGAGCCGGCGGCTGATCGACGACGTGATCGTCGCCCGGAACCCGGAGCCGCTCCTGTCCATTTTAGCGGTGATGCTGGCCGTCAAGCTGGGCCGGGAGGGCCTCAGGTACATGATGGTCATCTTTCTGGAGACCGACTCCCAGAACGTGATCTTCAACCTGCGGCGCCGGCTCTTCGAGAAAATGCAGTACAACGACATGCGCTTCTTCGACGGCCACCGCACCGGCGACCTGATGACCCGCATGAGCGCCGACCTGGACTGGTGCCGGCACTTTTTGAGCTACATCGACTACCGCATCATCGACGCGGTGTGCACCTTCCTCTTCGCGACGGTGTACCTGACCCTGGTCAACTGGAAGCTGACGCTCCTGCTGATCGTGATCACACCGGTGCTGCTGATGATCACCAAGTTCTTCTCCAAGCACGTGCGGCCCCGCTTCGTGTTCATGCGGGAGAAGCTCAGCGAGATGAACACCGCGGCGCAGGAGAACATTGCCGGCAACCGGGTCGTGAAGGCCTTCGCGCGGGAGGAGTACGAGAAGGAGCGCTTCGAGGAGAAGAACCGGGCCTTCATGGAGAGCCATCTGCGCATCAACAAGCTGTGGCTGACCTTCTTCCCGATGATCGAGCTGCTGGTCAACGCGATTCAGCTGGTGACGGTGTTCGTGGGCGGACTGTTCATCATCGGCGGCGAGCTGACGCCCGGCGAGCTGGCGGTCTTCACGGGCCTGAGCTGGGCGGTGAGCAACCCCATGCGCGAGCTGGGCAACCTGATCAACGACCTGCAGCGCTTCTCCACCTCCGCGGCCAAGGTCATGGAGCTGCACTACGGCCGGCCCGAGATCGTGGACTCGGCCGAAGCGGCGGACCACGGGCGCATGCGCGGGGAGATCGCCTTCGACCACGTCTCCTTCCGCATCGACGACAAGCCGATCCTGACCGACGTGACCTTCTCGGTGCAGGCGGGGCAGACCGTGGCCGTCATGGGCCCCACCGGCGGCGGCAAGACCACGCTGATCCACCTGCTGGCCCGGTTCTACGACGTCTCCGAGGGCGAGATCCGGGTGGACGGCTGCGACGTGAGGCAGTGGAAGCTCAAGCAGCTGCGGGGCGGCATCGGCACCGCCACCCAGGACGTCTTCCTGTTCTCCGACACGGTGGAGGGGAACGTGGCCTTCGGCAACCAGGAGCTGACGCTGGAGGAGGTGAAGGACTTCGCCCGCCGGGCCGACGCGGCGGAGTTCATCGACAAGCTGCCCGAGGGGTACGACACCATCATCGGCGAGCGCGGCGTGGGCCTCTCCGGCGGCCAGCGGCAGCGCATCGCCCTGGCCCGGGCGCTGGCGGTGCGGCCCAGCATCCTGGTCATGGACGACACCACCTCCGCCGTGGACAGCGAGACGGAGCAGTATATCCAGGAGCAGCTGCGGAACCTGCCCTTCGCGTGCACGAAGTTCATCATCGCCCAGCGCATCTCCTCGATGCGGGACGCCGACCTGATCCTGGTGCTGCAGGACGGGCGGATCACCGAGCAGGGCACCCACCGGGAGCTGCTGGCCCGGCGCGGCTATTACTGGCAGACCTACTGCCTGCAGTACGGAATACCTATGGAATAAACATAAATAGTACGAAGTACTATTAAATTCCAGAAAAATAAAAACACTTCGTGTTTTTACAGTTAAGGAGGCGGAGTGACATGGCGCGGAATAAATTCGACGTGGACGAGCGCCTGGAATCGCCCTTCCGCTGGGAGCATCTGAAGCGGGCGGGCAAGTACATCGCGCGCCACAAGTTCAGGATGCTGGCGGCGCTGGTGCTCAGCGCCCTGGCCAGCGTGGCGACCCTGTTTATCCCCAAGATCACCCAGTGGGTGCTGGACGAGGCGGTGCCGGCCAAGGATACCGCCATGATCGGGCGGATGGCGCTGCTCTTCGTGGGCGTGATCGCCCTGAGCATCATCTTTACCACCATCCGCTCCCGCATGATGGCGCACGTCAGCCAGGAGATCATCTACGACATCCGCAGCGATCTTTTCGCCCACCTGCAGAAGCTGCCCTTCAGCTACTACGACAGCCGGCCGGCGGGGAAGATCCTGGTGCGGGTCATCAACTACGTCAACTCGGTCTCCGACATCCTCTCCAACGGCATCATCAACATGATCCTGGAGATCATCAACCTGGTGTTCATCGTGGTCTTCATGTACTCCACGGACGCCACGCTGGCCACGGTGATCGTCGCGGGGCTGCCGCTCTTCCTGGGCGTCATCGTGCTGATCAAGCCCCGGCAGCGCAAGGCCTGGCAGAATCAGAGCAACAAGAACAGCAACTACAACGCCTACCTGGCCGAGTCCATCGACGGCGTCCGGGTCAGCCAGCTCTTCGACCGGCAGGAAGTCAACATCTCCATCATGGAGCGGCTGGCCACCGCCTGCCGCCAGGCCTGGCTGCGGGCGGTGAAGATCAGCAACCTGGTCTGGCTCTCCAGCGAGACCATGACCCAGCTGGTGCTCACCTTCCTGTACATCGCCGGCGTCTACTGGATGGGCGGGGGCACGATGGTCTCCTTCGGCGTGATCCTGGCCATGGGCCAGTATGTCAGCCGCTTCTGGCAGCCCATCACCAACCTGGCCAACATCTACAACTCCTTCGTCAACAACATCGCCTATCTGGAGCGCATCTTCGAGACCATGGACGAGCCGGTGGTGGTGGACGACGCGCCGGGGGCGAAGGAGCTGCCGGAGATCAGCGGCGAGGTGGACTTCGAGGACGTGACCTTCGCCTACGAGGAGGGCATCAACGTGCTGGAGCACATGAACCTGCACGTGAACGCCGGGGAGAGCATCGCCCTGGTGGGCCCTACCGGCGCGGGCAAGAGCACGGTGATCAACCTGCTGTGCCGCTTCTACAACCTCTCGGGCGGCCGGATTCTGCTGCACGACCGGGCGGGCGGCGTCCACGACATCAGCCAGGTGACGCTGCACTCCCTGCGCAGCCAGCTGGGCATCATGCTGCAGGAGAGCTTCATCTTCTCCGGCACGCTGATGGACAACATCCGCTACGGCCGCCTGGACGCCACCGACAGCGAGGTCCGAGAGGCTGCCCGGCGGGTGCGGGCGGACGAGCTGATCCGCCGGATGCCGATGGGCTACAAGACCGAGATCAAGGAGCGGGGCAGCAACCTGAGCCAGGGCGAGCGGCAGCTGGTGGCCTTCGCCCGGACGCTGCTCTCCGACCCGGCGATCCTGATCCTGGACGAGGCCACCTCCTCCATCGACACCCAGACGGAGAAGCTGCTGCAGGAGGGCATCGCCGAGATGCTCCGGGGCCGCACCAGCATCATCGTCGCCCACCGCTTGTCCACCATCAAGAACTGTGATAAAATCCTCTATATCAGCGACAAGGGCATCGCCGAGATGGGCAGCCACGAGGAATTGATGGCCAAGCGCGGGCTGTACTATCAGCTCTACACCGCGCAGGTGCAGGAGGAGGCCGCGTGACCCGCGGGAAAAATATAAGCAGAGCGCCTTGGAACGACCCGTGAAAACATACAGTTTGTCACGGTTCAATCGCATGGGGCATTGCGACTGAAACCTCTCTGTCGCTGCGGCGACATCTCCCCTTTCAGGGGAGACAGGCTCTTCCGCCGCCCTCCGCGGGGCGGCGGTTCCTCTCCCCGGCTCGCCGGGGAGGTTATTTGATTGCGGCGCGGGACCGGAAAACTTTTCCACGCTGTACAAAGGCCGCAAAAAATGGTATACTCTATCCTGACGTACTTTCGGAAGGAGGGAGGGCAGCCCATGAGAAGCCGGCGCGACGCGCTGCGGCGGGGTTTGACGCTGTGTCTCGCGGCGCTGATTTGGCTCTGCGCGGCGCTGCCCTCGGCCGCCCTGGCCGCGAAAAAGAAGACCACAGCCACGGCGACGCCGGACCCCATCCCCAAGCCCACGCTGCCCAAGGACGTCCTGCCCTACGACCCGGAGCACCCGGAGAACCTGCTGACCGAGCAGCTCTACTCCTGGTCGGCCATCCTGATCGAGGCGGAGACGGGCAACGTTATCTTCGAGAAAAACGCGGACGACATCCGCTACCCGGCCTCCTGCACGAAGGTCATGACGGGCCTCCTGGCGCTGACGCTGACGGACGAGGCGGACATGGACCGCATGGTCACCTGCTCGGAGGAGGCGGTGGCGGTCAACACCCAGGAGGAGGACGTCACCTCCCTCAAGCTCCAGCCCGGGGAGGAGATCAACTTCCGGGAACTGCTGGAGGCCACGCTGGTCTACTCCGCCAACGACGGCGCGAACGTGCTGGCCGAGGCGGTGGGCGGCTCCATCTCCCACTTCGTGGATCTGATGAACGAGGCGGCGCAGGTCTACGGCTGCGAGAACACCCATTTCGCCAACCCCCACGGCCTGCACGACGACGCCCACTATACGACGCCCCGCGACCTGGCGACCATCACGCGGATCGCCATGCAGAACGAGGAGTTCCGCCGGATCGTCCGCATGCAGTCGGTGCAGCTGACCAAGACCAACTTCCACCGGGCGCGGACGGTGAACACCACCAACGAGCTCTTCTCCGCCGGCACCCCGGAGAAGCCGAACAAGTACTACTACCCCGACATCATCGGCGTGAAGACCGGCTTCACCTCCAAGGCGCAGTACTGCTTCATCGGCGCGGCGGAGCGGGACGGCGTGTCCCTGATCAGCGTCGTCATGTACGCGGGCAACAACTCCCGCTGGGCGGACACGATCAAGCTCCTCAACTACGGCTTCTCCCAGTACACCTCGGTGACGCCGGTGGAGCTGTACGAGCAGCGCCCGATCACCATCGAGACCAGCAACTACTCCCTGAACGACAGTGGCCTGGGCAAGCTGAAGCTGCGCTGCGTCGCGACGGACCAGGAGAGCCGGGACACCCACATCATCGCCACCTTCGACGACGTGGAGCAGATGGCAGAGAACCTGCGGGAGATCATGCTGATCCAGTACACGCGGGATTTCGCCGCCCCGATCGACGAGGGCGAGGTGGTGGGCACGATGACCTACGTCACCGAGGACGGCGAGGCCGTGGTCTACAACCTCGTGGCGGAGCGCGCCATCGCCAAGCGGGAGAACGCGCCGCCCTCCCTGGCGGAGCTGGCGGCGGCGGCGGACGCGGATCCGAATCCCCTCCCGCCCCTGAACTTTGAGATCGTGCTGCTGCTGCTCTCCCCGCTGCTGATCGCCATCGTGATCTTCCTGATCCTGCGGCGGCTCTTCTTCGGGCGGCGGCGGCACGGGAAGACCCCGCGGGTCCGCCAGCGCTTCCTGCGGTAGGGATGGATCCATTTTGACCGTGGGAATGCCGGCAGAAGACCGGCCCCTCTGTCGCTGCGGCGACCTGGCCTGTCGGCATTCTGCGCTGAA
>CAMVAJ010000090.1 GCA_947165425.1 uncultured Clostridia bacterium | reverse complement strand
GCAGCCAGCAGTTGTAGGCGTGGGAGCCGCCCTTGAAGCAGATCCAGGCGTAGTTGTCGCCGTCACGGAAACGGTCGGGCATCTCCGTCAGGCAGCGGTCGCGGAAGGCCGCGTGGTTCTCCAGGGCGAAGTCCGAGGTGCCGTTGCCGTTGTACCAGAACTTGATGTCCAGATCCTTGTACTCCTCGCTCTCCAGGGTGGCCTTGAAGGCGTCGAAGTCGCACCAGATGCCGGAGAAATCGCCAAAGTAGGCGAACTGATCCAGGCAGTGCATCATGATGGAGTTGACCGTGGTCATGGAGCCGCGGCTCAGGCCGCAGAACGCTCGGTGATCCCGGGCGTCGGGGTCGGAACCGTAGGTGGCGTAGGTGCTGTCGATCAGCGGGATGATCTCATTGCGCATCTCCATCCAGAAGTACATGGGCCACACGTTGGCCAGGGCGTCGCCGTCCCAGTAGTCCGGGAATAGGCTCATCTTATCCTCAGGAATGGAATAATAGGTAGGGGAGACCACGATGCAGGGTTCGCACTCGCCCTTGTCGATCATGTAGTCGTACATCTTGATGGCGGACTTCGCCGTGGCGGTCTCGCCCACCCAGTAGTCGGCGTGGGCGTCGGTGCCATGGAGGGCATAGACCACGTTGTACTGCTTCGACGGGTCATAGCCGTAGGGCAGGTAGACGTAGAGCTCCTTCTCCATGACGAACTCAGTCTGGCTGCCGCACAGGGCCTCGCGGTCGATGGCGGGGGTGGTGTCGTTGTCATCGGCAGCCTTGACGGCCGTGCCGGCAGCGACCGCTTCCAATGCATAGGAGTGGGTGGTGTAGGTGAGGCGCTCCACCGTGCCGTGGTGCTCCACCTCCTCCAGGTACTTCGCAGCCTTCTTGGGCAGCTTCTTCACGAAGTCCCAGGAATACTCGGGGGCCGTGTAGGCACTCTCCGCCAGGGAAACGGCCAGAGAGATCACCATGACGGCCGCCAGCATCAGGGCGGTCCATCCTTTGGAAAAACGCATCTTCATGGGAGATCATCCTTTCTGTCGCGGATTGTGAATCCCGGTTGCTGCCATTTTTATAGTAGGATTCCGGAACATGCTCAAGGGTTTTAACCGCAACTGTCCTTTTTGCAGCTTTTTTTGTCCGGTTTGACAATTAGAGTTGCAAAAATGACAGTTGCGGTCATTTCGATTGCCTGCCGCGGAGGGCTCCGCTATGATGAGGCCAGCGAACGATGAAGGAGGCTGCACCCCATGAGCCAAGCCAACAAAGCCCCGAAGAAAAAGCGCGGCATCGGCCGCATCACCATTCCCATCATCTGTGTGCTGGCCGTGATCGCCATCGTGCTGAACGTGGCAGCCAACTCCACCCTCTCCGGCATCCTGGACGCCTACATCGGCCGGGGCGAGATGAAGATCGAGACCAAGGCCGGCGCAGAGAACTGGGACACCACCTACTATGATCAGGACTCCACCACGGCGGAGGACGCCGACCGGGTGGCCAAGGACGTCACCCTGCGCACCGCCGAGGAGGGCATCACGCTGCTGAAGAATGAGCACAGCGCGCTGCCGCTGAACGTTTCCGCAGAGAAGAACGTCACCCTCCTGGGCCGCAGGAGCGTGCAGACCGTCTTCGGCGGCACGGGCTCCGGCGCCGGCGATGAAAACCAGTGCGTCGGCATCGCGGACGCCCTCACCAGCGCGGGCTTCCAGGTCAACCCCACCGTCCTGAATATGTATCAGAGCAACCTGGACAAGGTGCCGGTCGCCGATCCGGCCAGCGCCATGGATAAGGCTGAGAAGCAGACCTACTACATCGGCGAGTTCCCCCAGAGCTACTTCACCGACGAGATCGTGAGCTCTTACGCCAGCTACAAGGACGCCGCCATCGTCGTCTTTGGCCGCAAGGGCGGCGAGGGCATGGACTACTCCACCGATCTGCTGGCCGACGTGAACAATCCCGACCAGGCCATGTCCTCCGCGGTCGCCGAGACGGCCAACTATAAGGAAGGCCAGCATCAGCTGGAGCTGAACCAGGAGGAGAAGGACCTGCTGGCCCACGCGGAAGCCAACTTTGAGAAGGTCATCGTGGTCATCAACTCCGCCAACGTCATGGAGATCGGTTGCCTGCGGGACGACCCCCAGGTGGACGCCATCCTGTGGATCGCCTACCCCGGCTCCCGGGGCTGCGCGGCGCTGGCTAATATCCTGAGCGGCGCGGTGAACCCCTCCGGCCACACCGTGGACACCTGGGCGGTGGACTTCACGGCCGATCCGGTCTTCCCCAACACCTCCGCCCGCAAGTACGGCAACGTCACCAAGGAGAACGCCCTGGCGGACTCCTATGTGCTGCAGTACGAGGAGGGCATCTACTTCGGCTACCGCTGGTATGAGACCGTGTTCGCCGACGGCGGCACCTTCACCGTGGAGGGCGAGCAGGGAAAATCCTATGAGGAGGCGGTGGCCTATCCCTTCGGCTACGGCCTCTCCTACACCACCTTCGAGCAGAAGATCAAGGATCACAAGGTGGCGGACGGCAAGATCAGCGTCACCGTCACCGTGAAGAATACCGGCAGCGTGGCCGGCAAGGATGTCATTCAGGTCTACTACCACGCTCCCTACACCAAGGGCGGCATTGAGAAGTCCGCGGTGAACCTGGCGGCCTATGAGAAGACGGACCTGCTTCAGCCCGGCGCCTCCGCCGACTATACGCTCTCCTTCCCGGTCGAGGCCATGGCCTCCTACGACGATCTGGTGGAGAAGTGCTATGTGCTGGACGCGGGCGAGTACCGCATCACAGTCAACCGGAACGTGCACGAGGTCTACGGCGAGGGCTGCGAGTTCACCCACAAAGTGGACAAGAAGGTGGTCTACAGCGCCGGCAATCCCCGTCAGAGCGAGATCGACGCCCAGAAGAGCGAGGCCCGAAACCTCTCCCAGGAGGCGAAGGATAAGCTGACGGTCGTGGCGGCCACCAACCAGTTTGACGACATGAACGCCCAGTTCACCGCCTACACGGCCCCCGAGGCCGGCAAGGCCGTGCGCCTGACCCGCCAGGACTTCGCGGCCTCCTTCCCCACCGCGCCCACCGAGGCCGATCTCACCGCCTCCGAAGCCACCATCAAGGTCCTGGGCGAGTACAAGCCGGACTACTATGTGGAGGGCGAGCAGGCCCCCGCCACCGGTGCCGAGCAGACCTGGACGGCCGTGGCCCTGCGCGGCGCTCCCTATGACGATCCCCGCTGGGACATGCTCCTGGACCAGATGACCGCCAAGTCCATGTCCAAGCTGATCTACGCCGGCAACCAGGGCGTCCCCGCCGTGAAGAACGTGGGCCTGCCGGCCTCCGGCGCCACCGACGGCCCCGCGGGCCTGAAGCAGTACGGCGGCCTGGGCTTCGGCACCAGCGGCAACTTCCACTGCTCCTCCGTGCTCACCGCCGCCACCTGGAATGTGAAGCTGGCCGAGGAGTTCGGCCGCAGCGTGGGCAACGAGGCCATGCTGGCCGGCAGCAACATGACCGGCTGGTACGCGCCGGGCTGCGACATCCATCGCGGACCCTTCGGCGGCCGTGGCTTCGAGTACTACTCCGAGGATCCGCTGATCAGCGGCCGGGTGTGCGCCGCCACCGTCCAGGGCGCGGCCTCCATGGGCCTGACCTGCTACGCCAAGCACTTCGTCCTCAACGACATGGACCGCCACCGCATCGACAACGGCCCTGTCACCTGGTGCAATGAGCAAGCCCTGCGGGAGATCTACGCCCGGGCCTACGAGATCCTGGTGAAGGAGCCCACCATGGACATCGAGTATCTGGACAACGGCGAGACGAAGCACAAGACCATCCGGGCCTGCACCGCCCTGATGAGCTCCTTCAACCGCATCGGCGACAAGTGGTGCGGCGCCTCTGCTCCGCTGCTGAAGAACGTGCTCCGCGGTGAATGGGGCTTCCTGGGCACCGTCATTACCGACTACAACGGCAACAAGTACATGCACGTGGAGGACGGCGTCAACAACGGCAACGACCTGATGCTGGCCAACGAGATGACCCTGCCCACCAAGTTCGCCGACACCAAGAATCCCAGCACCATCCGCATCATGCGGGAGGCCACGAAGAACATCCTCTACACCCAGGTGAACTCCGCCACCGTCAACAAGACCTCCGACGCTACGGTCATCACCTACGGCACCGCCCCGTGGCGCGCCTGGGTCACCTACGCCAACATCGGCCTGGGCGTGCTGATCGCCGGCCTCCTGCTCCTGACCCTTCTCAAGCGGCCCCGCAAGACCAATGTCACGGTGGAGAACGCCGCGAACTGATCCCTTCCGGTAAGCCTCGGCAGGGGGATGGCACTGGAACATTCCCCCACCGATCACGCTACAACGATCGACCATCAACGAAAAATGAAGGAGGATCCCCCCATGAAGAAAATCATCGCCCTGCTCCTGGCTCTCGTCCTGACCCTGTCCTGCACCGCCAGCCTGGCTGAGACCTACTTCGGCAACACCGTGTACTGCGAAGCCGGCTATGAGAACGACGTGTACAACGGCGTGGCCAAGGTCCTGCACCTCTATGAGGACGGCACCTTCGAGCTGGTGGACAACACCTCCATCATCCACAACTCCTACGTGGTGGTGACCAACTGGGCCTACATCGTCACCGGCACCTACACCGTGGACTCCGACGAGGACGGCACCAAGGAGATCACCCTGACCGGCACCGCCGTCGTCTACATCATGAACGGCTCCGTCACCACCTCCGAGGAGGACGCCGAGCTGCTGGAGGACTATGCCGAGCTGAAGGTGGAAGTGGACGCCGAGTCCTACTCCCTGAAGGTCATCGAGTAATCCTTTCCGTCTTTCCCCCTTCTGTCCGCGGGGCTTCTGCCAGTGAGAAGCCCCGCGGACACTTGCTGTTTTCTTCCTTTGCTGTATAATACGGATACGGGATTGATCGGGAGGAAAGACCCATGCTGCGTGTGGCCATTGTGGAGGACAGCCCCCGGGACGCGGAACAGCTGACGACCTGCCTGCAGCGCTTCAGCCGGAAGCACGGCATGGAGATTGAAATCCAGCGCTATGAGAACGCGCTGCTTTTTCTGCAGGGCTACAAGGGGGACTTCGACATCGTTTTCATGGACATCGACATGCCCATGATGAGCGGCATGGAGGCGGCCCGCTCCCTGCGCCAGGTGGATCCCCACGTGCTGCTGATCTTTGTCACCGCCCTGGCCCGCTTCGCCCTGAACGGCTACGAGGTGGACGCCTACGACTTCATCGTCAAGCCCGTGCAGGAGAATTTCTTCGAGGCCAAGATGAACCGGGCGGTGAAGAAGCTCTCCTCGGAGCAGCGCACGCGCCTGCTGATCAAGTCCGGGGACAAGTCTGTCCGGATCTTTGCCGATGAAATCATCTATGTGGACATCTTCAACCATGTGCTGACCTTCCACACGGAGCAGGGGCCGTTCTCCACCCGGGGCACCATGAAGGACCTGATGGAAACGCTGGACGGCAGCCTCTTTGCCATGTGCAACAAGTCCTATGTGGTGAATATGCGGCACATTGAGATGCTCGACGGAGACGAGGCCGTCATGACCAACGGCGACCGCCTGCCCATCAGCCGCCCGCGGAAGACCGCCTTCATGCAGCAGATTGCCGATTTCTACGGCAACAAGCGGATAAAGGGGGGTGGAAACTGACATGGCGGAACTGTGGATCAATCCCCTGCTGCCCATCAAGGTATTCAACGCGGCCGTCCTCGTCGCGGCGGTGATGATGTTCAGCCATGGCCTGCCGAGAAAAAACCACTTTGGTTGGCGGCTCCTCCTGTGGTGCCTGCTCAGCCTGTTCACGGCGGCCGCCATCCCGATCCCCACGGACAGCCTCTGGTATGTGACCAGCGTGTTTCTGGTGATGTACCTGCTGTCGATGCTCACGGTCCGGATCTGTTACAAAGTCAGCTGGCCCATGGTTTTCTTTATCGCGGCGGCCGCATTTTCTGCCGACCATATCGCCAGCATGCTGGATTCCATCATCTCGCTCTTCGCCCCGGAGGTTCTCCAGTACAGCGACACCGGCCTGCTGAACATTCCGGTGCTGCTGAATTTCGGTCTGTGCCGTGTACTGGTCTTCGGGCTGGTCGATCTGCTTATCGTCAGGAAGAACCGGGACGTGGACGATGACAGCATTCACTTCGCCCCCTCCCTGCTGATCCTGATCATCTCCCTGATCGTCAATCTCTATATGAACATTGTGTTCAGCAATCTGGTCACTGAACGCAGCTTCTGGCTCTCCCTCTTCAACTTCTCCATGAACATTGCCATCTCACTCCTGCTGCTGCTGTGCCAGTACGCCATGGTGCGGGAGGGACGGATGCGCACGCAACTGCAGATCGCCAACCTCCTGCGAGCCCAGGCCCGGGAGCACTATCGCGTCAGCAAGGAGAACGTGGAAGCCATCAGCATGAAGTGCCACGACCTGAAGCACCT
>CAMVAJ010000089.1 GCA_947165425.1 uncultured Clostridia bacterium | reverse complement strand
GAAGCCTACGGCGTGCCCCAGGGCCGCGAGACCCAGATCCTCCCCACCGAGGAGGAGGCTCCCGCCGAGGAGGCCGCTCCCGCTGAGGAAGCCGCTCCTGCTGAGGAAGCCGCTCCCGCCGAGGAGGCCGCTCCTGCCGAGGAGGCTGCCCCTGCTGAGGAAGCAGCTCCCGCCGAGGAGGCTGCTCCCGCCGCGGAAGCCGTTCCCGGCGAGGGTGACGTGATTGTGGACGAGTCCGCGCCCGTCGAGGAGGCCGCGCCCGCTGAGGAAGCGGCGCCCGCCGAGGCGGCCTGATTCTCCGCCGACCATGCCTGACGCTCGCTGCCGCGTCCGGCACAGAAAAACATCATTCCCGGGGTGGGCGCAAGATTTTGCGCCCACCTTTTCAAATCTGCCCCGTTATGATATAATGCCCTTCAGCCGGATCACACAGACAGCAGCGAAGGAGGGTGCCAGGGGTGTTTAATCAGTATCTTCAGCGCAGGCTGAGCGAGAGACTGCGCCAGATTTCCCCGACGCTGACGGTCGCCCCGCTGAGCGTCTCCGGCACGAAGGGCAACCCGCCCATCCTCTGCGGCCACAGGCTGATCTGGCCGCTGCCCGAGTTCGACTGCCAGCTGAGCTGCCCGGACGATCTCCCGGGCGCGCACGCGCTGCTCCAGCTCAGCGCTATGCTGGCCGCGGAACTCCGCGACGCGGAGCTACGCCAGCCCCCGGACCCGCGCCGACTCTGGCTCGAAGGGGTGGAGAAGCCGAGCTCCTCGGTCGCCGACCTCTGCTGCGTCCTCGCCCTGCGCGTCCCCCAGGCAGGCCAGCTCCCGCTGCTGCAGCAAATCATCCCGCTGGAGAAGGACGAGCTGCTCGTGGAGATGAGCGACACCGTCGCCGCGCTGGTCCGCAGCGGCGGCGAAGGCATCGACGAGCGGATCGAATACGCCCTGGCGCTCCAGGAGTCCCTCCTGGAGGAGGAAAACCTCAGCCTGACCATCGGTGTCAGCAAAATCAACCAGGGCAGCGGCGCGCTGGCGCTCGGCTGGGAGCAGGCCCAGCAGGCCCTGAGCCTGGGCTCCCGCTTCCATCCGGACCAGTCGGTTCATCTCTGGCACCGGCTGACCGTGGACCGTCTGCTGGCTGAGATTCCCCCGGAGAAGGTGCAGCGCTACACGGACGAGCTGTTCACCAAAGCCACGCTCCGCCTGTTCAACGAGGAAATGCTCCAGACGATCAAAACCTTCATCGACAAGGATCTGAGCCTGTCCGATACCGCGCGGCAGCTCTACATCCACCGCAACACCCTCGTCTATCGCCTGGATAAGGTTCAGAAGGTGACCGGCCTGGATCTGCGCCGCTTCGACGACGCCATGACCTTTCAGCTCTTGTATACCCTTCGCCGCTGCGGCGAGAACGATACCGGGAGGAATGCCCCATGACCCATTCAAAGAAAATCGTCGTCCTGCTCCTCTGCCTTGCGCTGTGCGCCTGCCTTCTGTCCGGGTGCATGATTCTTCCCCTGCAGGCCATGACCGGCATGCTCCCCGCGGAATCGGCATCTGACGGAAAAACAGTCCAGGCGGACGGGGACAGTGTCGTCATCAGCCGCGAGCAGTATGAGCGCTATCAGCAGTTCGATCAGCTGATCGAGATGATGGATCTGGTCGACCAGATCTACTATCAGGACGTGGACCACAGCGCCATGCTCCAGGGCGCGGCCGCCGGCCTGCTGGAGGCCATCGACGACCCCTACACCTTCTACTACACCCCGGAGGAGTTCTCCAAGATGTGGGAGGATGACGAGGGCTCCTACGCGGGCGTCGGCATCCAGATCTCCGGCAACTATCTGACCCAGATCTGCACCATCACCCGCGTCTTTGAGGACGGCCCCGCCATGGCCGCCGGCGTAAAGAAGGGCGATATTCTCTACAAGGTGGAGGATCTCTTCGTCACCGCCGACACGCTGGACGAGGCGGTCAGCATCATGCGCGGCACCCCGGGCACCGACGTCAACGTCTCCTTCATCCGCAACGGGGAGCCCTTCGATGTGGTGCTGACCCGCGCCACCGTCCAGGTGAACCGCGTCGACCACACCATGCTGGACGGCGGCATCGGCTACATCTATCTCTACGAGTTCGCCGGGACCTGCGCGGACGAGTTCACCGCCGCGGTGAAGGACCTGTCCGACAAGGGCATGAAGGGCCTGATCATCGACCTGCGGGATAACGGCGGCGGCTGGGTGGAGTCCGCCCGGCAGATCGGCGATCTCTTCCTGGACGCGGGCACGCTCTGCTATCTGGAGGACAAAGCCGGAAACCGCGAATACACCAAGACCACCACCGACCACCAGGAGCTCCAGCTCCCGATGGTGATCCTGGTCAACGAGAACACCGCCTCCTCCTCCGAGATTCTCTCCGGCGCGCTGCAGGACCGCGCGGGCGCGACCGTGGTGGGCACCCAGTCCTTCGGCAAGGGCATTGTCCAGGTGGTCGTCGGCGTCGGCGAGGATGGCGCCGGCATGCAGGTGACCCAGGCGCAGTACTTCACGCCCAACGGCCACGCCGTCCACAAGATCGGCATCACGCCGGATATCGTCGTGGAGATGCCCGAGGACGGGGAGACCATGTTCGAGCTGGGCGACCTGAACGACGCGCAGCTTGCCGCCGCCTACGAGGCCATGCAGAAGCTCCTGTCCGGGGAGTAAACACACACATAAACAGCAGGAAGCCGCCGGCATCACGCATCGATGCCGGCGGCTTCTTTGGCTTGCTATTGATCCGGCCCCTGCTCCACGAACCACTGGGACCGGTCGTGAAAGAGGTAGAGCAGGCGCTCCCCCACCCGGCAGGTGTAGCGCATGCCCTGTCCGCCGCTCTTGAGCGCCGGGGCCTGCCGGATATCCAGGATCCGGTCGATCCGCACGGTGGGGCCGTCCTCCGTGCGGAAGATCAGCGGCACCACCCGCCCGTCCAGCAGGAAATCTGCTCGAACCTTCACAAATCGCTTCTGTGTCATGGTCTGCCCTCCGTCTGTCCGTTTCTTTATCCTCCGAGAAAGCCCACCGGGTGGATCAGATGCTCCTCCTTGGGGTTGACCGCCGCGAAGGCGCCGTCCGCCAGCACCACCCCGCGCTCCGCGACCCGGTGGCCAAAGCGCCTGCGCAGCTCGTCCAGCGCGGTGTCCAGCGCCTCGACCCGCGCGCGGCGCTCCTCCCCGAAGAGCTCCACCTGCACGGGCGCCTGCTTCGGCACGAGCCGCCCGCAGCTCAGCCCCAGGGAACGCAGCGGCAGGCTCTCCGAGAAGCGCTCCCGGAACAGGCGGCAGGCCGCCGCCCCGATCTCCCCCGTGCTGTTGACCGGCCGGGGCAGCAGGAGCTGGTGGGAGCTGATCTCCAGCTCCGCCGTGCGTGCGGAGAGCGTCACCTGTCCGCAGCGGAAGCCGCCCTCCCGCAGCCGCGCCCCGACACTCTCCGCCAGCAGATAGCACATGCACCGCGCCTCCTCCGCCGTCCGCACATCCCTCGGCGCGGTGGCGCTGTTCCCCACGCTCTTGATCTGCGCCTCCACCCCCACGCGGCGGACGGGGCTGTCGTCTAATCCGCAGGCGAAGGCCTTCAGCATCAGCCCGTTCTTCCCGATCGCCCGGACCAGCGTCTCCGGGGGCGCGGCCGCCAGATCCCCGATGGTGAAAACCCCCAGGCGCATCAGCCGCCGCCGGGTCGCCGGGCCCACGTAGAGCAGGTCCGCCGCCGGGAGGGGCCAGACCTTCCCGCGCCAGCTCTCCGCGTCCAGCACCGTCACCGCGTCCGGCTTTTTCATGTCGCTCCCGAGCTTGGCCAGGATCTTGTTGAAGCTCACCCCCACCGAGACCGTGATGCCCAGCTCCTCCCGGACGCGCAGCCGGATCTGATCCGCGATCCGGGCGCCCCTGGCCATCGTCATGCCGCGCTCCGTCAGCTCCAGCCAGTTCTCGTCCAGGCCGAAGGCCTCGATCCGATCCGTCCATCCCTCCTCGACGGCGCGGATCAGCTTGGAAAAGTGGATATAGAGGTCGTAGTGCGGCCGCAGGCAGATCAGCTCCGGGCAGACCTGCCTCGCCTGCCAGATCGCCATGCCGGTTTTCACGCCCCGGCGCTTCGCCTCCCGGGTGGAGGCCAGCACGATCCCGTGCCGCTCCTCCGGGTCGCCGCAGACGGAGACCGCCCGCCCCCGGAGCTCCGGGTGGTAGAGCACCTCCACCGAGGCATAAAAGCTGTTGGCATCCACATGCAGTACCACCCGTTCCACGTCCGCGCCTCCATATGCAAACATCCGTTCCTGTCACGCATTATAGAACACCCGTTCCCTATTGTCAAGTATTTTTTCTTTTTTCCTCGCCGCGCCCGTCCGCCGGGGCGGCTCCCTTGCGATTTTACGTCAGATGTGGTAAGCTTTCCCCCGAAGAAGCAATTTGTTTGAACAGGAGATGAGGCCATGCCCGCGGAGGCGAGCGCGCAGGAGGCGCGCGCTGTTGTTGTGGCTGAAAAGCCGAGCGTCGGCCGCGATATCGCGCGGGTGCTGGGCTGCACGGACCGCGGCGAGGGCTGCCTGATCGGGCGGGGCTATGTGGTCACCTGGGCGGTGGGCCACCTGGTCACCCTCCAGGAGCCCGACGAGATGAACCCCGAGCTGAAGAAATGGCGTTTTGACACCCTCCCCATCCTCCCGGAGGACATCCCGCTGAAGGTGATCCCCCAGACGAAGGATCAGTTCAAAATCGTCCGGGACCTGATCAACGCGCCGCAGACCCAGCGCGTCATCTGCGCCACCGACGCCGGGCGGGAGGGCGAGCTGATTTTTCGCTATATCTACATCATGTCCAAGTGCCGCAAGCCCGTGGAGCGGCTGTGGATCAACTCGATGACCGACGAGGCCATCCGGGAGGGCTTCTCCAGCATCCGCCCCGGCGCGGACTATGACGGGCTCTACCGCTCGGCCCGCTGCCGCAGCGAGGCTGACTGGCTGGTGGGCATGAACGCCAGCCGCGCCTTCACGCTCCGCTACAACGCGCTCCTCTCGGTGGGGCGGGTTCAGACCCCCACCCTGGCGCTGCTGGTTCGCCGCCGGCTGGAGATCGAGCAGTTCAAGCCAGAGAAATACGCGGTGCTCACCGCGGACTTCGGCGATTACAAGGGGATCTGGTTCTCCCCCCAGCGGAACCCGGACAGCCGCCTGCGCGACAGGGCGGAGGCGGAGGCCCTCGCCGCGAAGGTCAAGGGCCGGCCCGCCCGGGTCGTCAAGGCGGAGACGTCGCGCAAGGAGACCCCGCCTCCCCAGCTCTACGACCTGACGAGTCTCCAGCGGGACGCCAACAGCATCCTCGGCTTCACCGCCGACAAGACGCTGAAGCTCGCCCAGTCCCTCTACGAGACCCACAAGGCCCTCACCTATCCCCGCACGGACAGCCGCCACCTGCCGCCGGACATGATCCCGAAGGTGGTCAGCACGCTGAAAAAGCTTCCGCAGGCGTACCAGGGCTTTGTACCCGGGGCGCTCCCGGAGGGGAAGCTCCCCGTCTCCCCGCGCACGGTGGACGCGAGCAAGGTCACGGACCACCACGCCCTGATCCCCACCGACAAGTCGGTAAACCCCGAGAAATTCTCCCCCGACGAGCGGGCGCTGTACGACCTGGTCGCCCGCCGCCTGCTGGCCGCCTTCCATCCGAGCTATGTCTACGACGCCACCACCGTCGTCACCGCCGCCGAGGGCGAGACCTTCCGCACCCGCGGCCGCGTCACCCTCCGGGAGGGCTGGAAGGCGATCCCGCCCAGCGAGAAGCCGCCGGCGGCCCGGGCGAAAAAGAAAAGCGCCGACGAGGAGGAGGAGACGAGCCTGCCCCCGCTCCGGGAGAGGGACACGCGCACGGTCAAAAGCTGCGCCGTCCGCGAGGACGCCACCAAGCCGCCGGCCCAGCACAACGACGCCAGCCTGCTCTCCGCCATGGAGAACGCGGGCCGGGACGCGGACGACAAGGAGATCGCCCAGCAGATGAAGGGCAGCGGCATCGGCACGCCGGCCACCCGCGCCGCTATCATCGAGCGGCTGATCCAGGTGGGCTACGCCCAGCGCAAGGGCAAGCAGCTCCTCGCCACCGACAAGGGGGTCAAGCTGATCCAGGTCATGCCCCAGGAGCTCGCCTCCCCGGAGACCACGGGCCGCTGGGAGCTGGCCCTGGACAAGATCGCCCGCGGCGAGCAGGACCCTGCCCGCTTCATGGAGGGCATCCACCGGCTGAGCGCCTTCCTCGTCGACTGGGCGAAGGAGAAGGGGCCGGACGTCGCCTTCCCCGCGGAGGAGTACCGCGGAAAAGGAAAGCGCGCCTCCGCCGGGCGGAAGACCCTCAAGGGCTGCGCCTGCCCCCTCTGCGGCAAGGGCGCGATCGAGGAGAGCCCGCAGGCCTTCTCCTGCGCCCTGCGCAACTGCCCCATGACCCTCTGGAAGGACTGCGTCACCCGCGCGGGCGGGCCGCTCCTCGACGAGAAGCTGATCCGCCTCCTGCTGGAGAAGCGGCAGCTGCGCGGCTCCACCGGCCTGCTCTCCCTGACGGAGGACAGCATCCGCTTCGACCCCGCCGACCCGGGCGCCGCCCCCATCCGCCGCTCCCTGAAATACGAGAAAGCCAAACGATAATCCCGCGCCCAGCGCGCGTCAGACAGAACGGAGG
>CAMVAJ010000088.1 GCA_947165425.1 uncultured Clostridia bacterium | reverse complement strand
TCAGCAAGGAGAACGTGGAAGCCATCAGCATGAAGTGCCACGACCTGAAGCACCTGCTTCTGGCGGTGAGGGACGTGATTGACCCGGCGGAATACTCCAGCATGATGGAGATGATCAACAGCTACGGCGCGGAGATCCACACGGACAACGAGGTGCTGGACGTGATCTTTCAGGAGAAGAACTTCCAGTGCCGGAAGCGGGGGATCCAGTTCACCTGCATCATCGACGGCACCGCCGTGGACTTCATGGGCACCACGGATCAGTATATTCTCTTCGGAAATCTGCTGGACAACGCCATCGAGGCGGTGAGCCAGCTGCCGGAGGGCGAGGTCAAAAACATTCAGGTCACGGTCCGCCGGGACAAGGGCTTCGTCATCATCACGACAGAGAACGGCTATGCGGGCGAGCTGCAGTGGGATGAGGGCCGGCTGCGCACCTCCAAAAAGGACAAGCAGAGCCACGGCTACGGCATCCTGAGCATCGAGAGAATCGTCCATAAGTATGGCGGGCGGTACTCCATCAGCACCGAGGACCAGATCTTCGCCATGAACATCGTGCTGCCGGCGGGGCAGGCGGGGGCGAAGGGAAAGTAGCCCGGTGTGAAAAGCGTCCTGAAAAGAATCCAGGCTGCTGCTGCCTGTTGATCAGTTCACCTAAAAAGCCACATGCTGTCCCCCCACACGGCTCACCCGACCCCCTCCTCGTTTCTAAGCTTGTATGTTTATGCGCATGCATTCAATCCTGTGATTCTCCGAGCAGAGTACGGCCTGAAGGCTGCTCGCCGCGCGCCGCAGTTCTCCAAGCGCTGAGATTATCAATTGCTTACCAGTCTCCGTGCCGGAAGGCACGGGGATTTCTTTTTTGTCTTTGGATATAGGTTGATTTTATCCTAACACCATGCTATGATTTATCTGAGGTGACGCAGCATGATGATCAACAGCAATGCGATTGTCTCCGCGACGGAGGCAAATCAGAACTTCTCCAGGGTGGCCCGGATGGCCGAGTCCCAGGGGCATGTGGTGGTTTTCAAAAACAACCGGCCCAAGCTGCTGGTGATCGATCTGGACAAGGAGCCGCAGATCGACATGACAGAGGACGAAAAGCTGGACTCTGTGGCGGCTCGCATCCTGCGGGAGCATCGCGCTGCTTTTGAGGAGCCGGCGAAATGATCAAGTTTTCCAAAGAGAAAGTACTTCTGTTATGAATTCCGGGAAGAAAACAAACAGACAGCCGCCCGCCGCCGCATAAGGGCTAAGGCCGGAGAGGGGGAATGCGCCATGCTGTCCATCGCCGTGGTGGACGACGAACAGGTCTTCAGCGACACGTTGTGCCGGATGATCCGACAGTTCGCCGCGAAGGAAAACATGGAAGTGGATATCACCTGCTTCCAGGACGGCCTCGACATCGCCGATGATTTCCGTTCCAAATGGGACATCATCTTTCTGGACATCCAGATGGAGCACCTGGACGGGCTGGCCGCAGCCCGGCGGATCCGCGCCTGCGACACAGACGTGGTGCTGATTTTCGTGACCACGATGGCGCAGTACGCCATCAACGGCTACGAGGTGGACGCCTTCGACTACATTCTGAAGCCTCTCTCCTATCCGCAGTTTGAAATCCGGATGGCCAAGGCGGTGCGGGAGGTGGAGAAGAAAAAAGCCCACAGCTATGTCTATCTGAAGAAATACAGCGATCTGGTGAAGGTCTCCACCGACGATCTCCTCTATATTGAGGTGATGGGCCATACCCTGCGCTACGTCACCGTCGGCGGGACCTATGAGAAGAGAGCCACCATCGGGGACGCGGAGAAGGAGCTGGCCGGCCTGCCCTTCGCCCGGTGCAGCCTGTCCTTCCTGGTGAACCTGAAGCGCATCGACCGGGTGAGCGGGGACACCGTGCTGATCGGGCCCCATCAGCTGCCCGTCAGCCGGAACCGGAAGAAGGAGTTCCTGCAGGCATTCTCGGACTTTCTGGAGGCGGGGTTCTGATGGAAGCATCTCAGCTGTTCTATTATCTCTCCGGCTTTCCACGGCAGATGCTGCCGGCTGTGCTCGTCTTTTTCCTGCCCATGCGGAAGAAACACCGCTGGTATCTGTTTATTCCCGCCCTGGCGGGGATGCTGGGAGCGAGCATCGGCCTGGGGGCGCTGCTCTGGCCGCGGGTGATCGGCCCGGCGGCACAGGAGGGAACGAGCCCTTTGGTGATCAGCCTCTCCGCCCTTTTCTTCGCGCTCCACTACCTGCTGGTATGCAGCAGCTATGCGGCTTCCCTCCGGTGGATGTGCGGCGCGGACTGGCATGAGGCATGGTACTGTGTGATTTTCGCCTATATCAGCGAGCATGTCGTCTACTGTGTGAAGACGCTGGGGAGCGCCGCGCTGTCCGGGGCCGCCTGGTGGTCCTCCTGGCCCATGTCCGCAGCCCTGGGGCTGCTGGTATACGGTGGTATCTGGTGTTTCTTCGCCCGGAAGATCTGCCGGAACGGCCGTTATCCCAGTAGCGTCGGCCGGTCCCTGGGTCTGATCGCCGTCACCTTTCTGCTGGTCTATATCGTGAGCATTGTGACCATGAGCATGGAGCTGGAGTGGCTGCACAGCATCTATGCGCTGATCTGCTGCTCCTTCATTATGGCCAGTGAATACCGGAAAGACCAGCAGCTGTGGCTGCAGGGGGAGATCCAGGAGCGTGAGCGAATAGAGTCCCTGCGCCGCGCCCAGTATGAAATGAGCAAGGAAAACATCGCCATCATCAACCGCAAAAGCCATGACCTGCGCCGGCAGGTGGAAGCTCTGCGGACCGTAGGCACGCCGGAGGAACAGGCGGAGGCGATCCGCGGGATCGAGCAGGCGGTGCAGATCTACGACAGTACCTTCCAGACCGGCAACCGGGCGCTGGACACCGTGCTGATGCAGAAGGCGCTGCTTTGCTCCCAGCAACATATCGAGCTGTCCGTGGTAGCGGACGGGAGCCTGCTGCGCTTCATCAAGTCCGTGGATCTCTTCACCATGCTCTCCAACATCCTGGACAATGCCATCGAGGCCTGCCTGCATATATCTGAGGAGGAAAGGCGCGCCATCCACCTCTCGGTGCACGAGAAGCGCGGACTGGTGATTCTTCAGTGCGAGAATCCCTATGTTGGCACCGTGGAAATGAAGGACGGCCTGCCCGTCACAGTGAAGGAGGACAAGGCCAGCCACGGCTTCGGCACCCGGTCCATCGCGGCCACGGCAGCGGAATACGGCGGTGTGATGCGGATCGACCCCAGCGGCGGCATGTATGTGCTGCGCATCATTTTCCAGCCTCCGGATGCAAACCAGGACGAAAAAACGACCAGTCAGGACAAAGCCGTGTAACGCGGCTTTTTTTGTGCTATCCTCCGCACATCAGGTACGGACAACGTACCGACTATGAAGGAGGAACACCCCATGAAAAAGTTTGCTGCTATGATTCTGGCTCTGGTTCTGACCTTGGCATGTGTCTCTGTCCTGGCAGAGGACGCCGTGTATTCCCGTTTCTACACCACCGAAGAACTGGCCGGTGAGACCGACTTTAACGGCTTTGTCACCGGCTGCGGCCTGAGCGAGTACAACGCCATCGTACTCAAGGACGATGGCACCTATGAGTACACCAAGCTGATCGGTACTGTGGATGCTGAAGGCACCATTCTCGAGCCCGAAGGCGGTTCCTATGTGATCCGCTATGTCTTCACCGGCACCTACACCAAGGACGGCGACCAGGTCACCCTGAATGTCCCGGAAGAGTGCGTCTTCTCTGAGGACTGGGGTCCGCTGGTGCCTCTGGGCTATATGCACAACTGCGAGGGAAGCGCTTCCAACGGTGATCGGGTCAGCAACTATGATGAGACCCAGAGCTTTGATCCCCTGGACTGCTTCTCCCACCCCCTGTACAAGTTCGACGGCCATGACACGCCGGTCTCCATCACGGTGAACGCTGACGGCTCCTACACCTACAACGCAGCGGCCTCCTCTGACGACGACTGATCCCGGACATTGCACACCCTGAGCGGGAGGGCGCGGAACAGACCTCCGCCCCTCCCGCTTTTCCTTTCCAGACAGACAGAACAGGCTGCGGCCGCCGCGCCGCACGGGAGGAACCATGCGCAAGGAAAAGCAATACAGCAAGAAATCTTATTTCATCACCCACGGCGCGGTGCTGGCCATTCTCCTGATCCTCTGCATCCTGGCCAACGTGCTCACCGCCAAGTGGGACAGCGTGCTGACAGACTTCTTCGGCACGGTGGGCGGCACGAAGACCGCCGCCCAGGCGGGGGACTTCGTCAGCGAATTTGCGAGTGAGGACGCGCTGTACGCGGCCCAGCTGGACCACACCCGCCGGGTGGTGGCCGAGGGCGTCGTATTGCTCCGCAATGAGGACAGCTTCCTGCCCCTGAAAGCCGGCGCGCAGCTGAGCGTCTTTGGTCTGGCCTCTGCATCGGGCGTGACAAGCGGTTCCGGCTCCGGCGACATTAAGATCAAATCCGACACCCTGGCCGGCGCCCTGCAGAAGGCGGGCTTCGGCGTCAACGCGAAACTCAACGGCTTCACGGCGTCCAGCGGTCATAAACATGGCACCGGCGCGGGCCCCGGCGGCGGCGACGCCATGGGCGAGTGGAAGATCGACGAGATCCCGTGGAACGAGTATACCGACGAGGTGAAAGCCACCTTTGCGCAGTACGGCGACGCGGCCATCGTGGTGCTCAACCGCCAGAACGGCGAGGGCAGCGACCTGCCCCGGGAGATGGGCCGCTTCGGCAACAATCCGGAGAAGCACTATCTGGAGCTCTCCGACGAGGAGGAGGACCTGCTGCGCGGCATCAAGGACAGCGGCGCCTTCGCGGGCACCATCCTGGTGATCAACGCCGCCAACCCCATGGAGCTGGGGGAGATTGAGCAGCCGGAATTCGGCGTGAAGGCCTGCCTCTGGTATGCCAGCACCGGCACCGACGGCATCTCCTCCGTGGCAGACATCTTCGCGGGCAAGGTCAGCCCCTCCGGCCGCCTGGTGGACACCTGGGCTTACGATAACCTCTCCGCCCCGGCCATGCAGAACTTCGGTGACTTCCGCTTTCTGAACGCCGACGGCACCGAAACCGGCTATTCCTATATGAATTACGGTGAGGGCATCTATGTGGGCTACCGTTACTATGAGACACGCTATGAGGACGTGGTGATGGGTACCGCCAACGCGGGGGACTTCGACTATGCCGCCGTTGTGCAGTATCCCTTCGGCTACGGCCTGAGCTACACCAGCTTTGACTGGTCTGACTTCAGCGTGAAGCTGGACGGCGACACCGTCACCGCCGCAGTCACCGTGAAGAACACAGGCAGCGCGGCCGGCAAGGATGTCGTTGAGATCTACGCCCAGGCGCCCTACACCGCGGGCGGCGTGGAGAAGGCGGCCGTGGTGCTGGCGAACTACGCCAAGACCCGTGAGCTCAAGCCCGGCGAGAGCGAGAAGATCACCGTATCCTTCAATCTGAAGGACATCGCCTCCTACGATTTCCAGCAGAACAAGACCTGGATTCTGGACGCGGGCACTTACTACGTTACCGCCGGACGGGACGCCCACGACGCCGTGAACAATGTGCTGGCTTCCAAGGGCTTTGAAGCCCCGGGCAATGCCGCCATGACCGGCAAGTTTGACCTGGCGGAGCTGCAGCTGCTGGACACCTCCGTCACCGGTGCCAAGGTCACAAATCAGTTTGATGGCGACGCCCTGGAGGACGCGGCTTATCTCTCCCGCAGCAACTGGGCGGCCATGGAAAACAACGGGATCCGGTATTCCACAAACGATATGCCCGGCCTGAGCAAGAATACGGACGCTGTGGGCACTGCCGGTACGGTGGTCATCACCGATGCTCTCGCCACTGCCTTTGCACAATGCGGTCTGCACAGTGTGGATCTTCAGGCGCTCGCCGCGCAGAACTTCCCCTCCAAGGACGATTACGTCTACGGCGCGACGCCGGAAACCCCGCTCACCCTGGTATCCATGAAGGGCAAAGCCTTCGACGATCCCCAGTGGGACGAGCTGATCAACCAGACCAAGCTCTCCGAGCAGCACCTGCTGTTCAACAACTCCGGCTACGGCACCAAGGCCATCGAAGCCATCCAGAAGCCCAAGACCTTCGAATACGACGGCCCGGCGGGCATCTCCAACTTCATCACCGGCAAGTCCGGTTTCGGCTACAATCGGACCATCACACTGGCGGCGACCTGGAACCAGGAACTGGCGAAGGAATTCGGCAAGCTCATCGGCGAGGATGCCATCCTGACCAAAACCTCGGGCTGGTATGCGCCAGCCACCAACCTCCACCGCACCCCCTTCTCCGGCCGCAACTTCGAGTACTTCTCCGAGGATCCCATCCAGTCCGGCCTGATCACGGCTGAGATCATCCGCCAGGTCCAGAGCAAGGGCTGCTACGTGTACATGAAGCACTTTGCCCTGAACGACCAGGAGACCAACCGCGGCGTCTATGGTCAGGTGGCCGTCTTCGCCCAGGAGCAGGCCATCCGCGAGATCTGCCTGAAGCCCTTCCAGATGGGCGTGGAGAACGGCGGCGCCCATGGTATCATGATGTCCATGAACCGCATCGGCACCACATGGTCCGGAGATCACTATAACCTGATTACCAACGTGACCCGCGGCGAATGGGGCTTCGACGGCATCTTCATCACTGACTACATCGGCAGCATGGATGTGCGGATGATCGACAAGTACCTGGCCGCCGGCGGCGACCTGATCCTCTCCACCAGCGAGATGAAGCTCTCCGACGTGAAGCAGAACTGGTGCCGCGCCTA
>CAMVAJ010000087.1 GCA_947165425.1 uncultured Clostridia bacterium | reverse complement strand
CCCCAGCTTGCTGGGGAGATGTCGCCGCAGCGACAGAGGGGCTGGTCTTTTGCAGACCGGCTTCCCGTCTCCGCTGGGGAGATGTCGCCGCAGCGACAGAGGGGCCGGTTTTTTGCGATATGGCAGGCTCGTTTGAAATCAGAATCAGACGGGGAGCAGGACGCGCTCTCCGTCTTTTTGACATTCAAATGACCGCGATTTCCATTGACAAGGGCGAACGTTTTCGGTATCATAAACCCTGTTAATCCATAGGGAAGGAGGGCGGAGCCATGAGCGAGGTTTCCCGGCGGGAGCTGGGCTGGGTGGCGCTGTGGACCGTGGGTCTGAGCGCCGTGATGCTGATCGTCTTCGCCCTGCTGGGGCAGTGGTCCTGGCGCGTGCCGCTGGGCGCGCTGCTGGGCGTCTGCACGGCCCTGCTGAATTTCTATCTCCTGTGCAGAACGGTGGAGAAGGCCGTGGACCGGGATCCGAGCGGCCTGCGGGGGTATATCCGCGCGAGCCAGTATCTGCGCCTGCTGATGCAGGGCGCGGTGCTGGCGCTGGCCTTCGGCCTGAAGGACGTGTTCCACCCCGTCGCCGCGCTGCTGCCGCTGTTTTTTCCGCAGATTGCGGTCCGCCTCCGTCCGCTCTGGAAGCAGGGCGGGGACGGAACCGATCAGGCCGGAGGTGACCTGACTTGAACGAGAAAGCCCGCTCCGGCAGAGGGGCGGATATCCTGCTGATCCTGATGATGGTGCTGCCGCTGGTGGCCGCCATGGCGCTGAAGATCCTGAACACCCCCGCCAGCGAGGGCGTGGTGATCGAGGGCGCGATGGTCTACTTCAGCGCCAACCCGAACGCGGACCTGAACGCCGTCATCAGCACCGACCTCATCATCACCGACGCGCAGATCAACTCCTGGCTCGTGATGATCTCCATCACGGGGCTGTGCCTCTTCCTGACCCGCGACCTGCGGGAGAAGCCCGTCTCCGCGCGGCAGCACGTGGCGGAGTGGATCGTGGAGAAGGTGGAGGGCCTGGTCAGCGGCAACATGGGCGATTTCCACGTCAACTCCTTCGCGCCTTTCGTCTGCGCGGTGCTGGCACTCTCGGCCTTCTCGAGCCTGATGAGCCTGATCGGCGTCTTCGCCCCGACCTCCGACCTGAGCACGGTGGCGGGCTGGGCGGTGCTGGTCTTCCTGATCATCACGGCCTACAAGGCCTGCTGCGGCCCGCGAATCTACGTGCGCTCCTTCACCTCCGATGGCCCGGTGGTCGCCGTGCTGAACGTGATCAGCGAGGTGGCGACGCCCTTCTCCATGGCCTTCCGCCACTACGGCAACGTCATGAGCGGCGCGGTGATCTCCGTCCTGGTGGCCGCCGCGCTGAAGGGCCTCTCGAGCCTGGTGCTGGGGTGGCTTCCCGGCGCGCTGGGGCAGATCCCCCTGCTGCAGGTGGGCCTGCCGGCCATCCTCTCCATCTACTTCGACATCTTCTCCGGCGCCCTGCAGGCCTACATCTTCGCGATGCTGACCATGCTCTACGTGGGCGGCGGCTTCCCGGAGGAGGAGTACATCGCCCGCCACAGCGCCGCCGCAGCCCCCAAGGCCGCGGCGTGACCGAAACCCGACTCCCCGCTGCAACGCAGCGCAATATAGAACGGAGGAAAACACAATGGATATGGTTGCTATCGCCATCGGTATCGTCTTTGGCTGCTGCGCGCTGGGCGCGGGCATTGCCATGATCGCCGGCATCGGCCCCGGCATCGGCGAAGGCGACGCGGTCGCCAAGGCCTGCGAGGCCATCGGCCGCCAGCCCGAGGCCCGCGGCGCGGTCACTTCCACCATGATCATGGGCTGCGCCATCGCCGAGACCACCGGTCTCTACGCCCTGGTCATCGCGATTCTGCTGATCTTCGTCGCGCCCGGCAGCATGGGCAATCTTCTTGTGTCCCTGATCAAATAAGGAGGCACTATGCAGTCGCTGGGCGTTATTTCCATCAATCTCTGGCAGGTGCTGATCTCCCTGGCCAACCTGGGGATCCTGTTCCTGCTGGTGAAGAAATTCCTGTTCCAGCCCGTCCGGAACATCCTGGCGCAGCGGCAGGCCCACGTGGATCAGCTCTATGCCGAGGCGGACGAGGCCAAGGCGAAGGCCGAGGCCGACCAGGGCCTCTGGGCGGAGCGCATGGCCGGCGCGCGGGCGGAGGCGGACAGCCTCATCGCCGACGCGCGGGAGGCCGCCCGCCGCACCGGGGATATCCTCCTCGACGAGGCCAAGTCCCGGGCCGACGGCATTGTCCGCCAGGCCGAGGAGGAGGCCGAGCTGGAGAAGCGCCGCGCCGAGGAGGAGGTCCGCCGGGAGATGGCGGATCTGTCCACCTCCCTGGCCGGGAAGCTCCTGGGCCGCGAGATCAGCGCCGAGGACCACAGGGCGCTGATCGACAGCTTCCTGGACGAGCTGGATCAGCAGAAGGGAGCCCTGTGAGCCGGCGGGCTGACGGGCTGTTTGCCGCGCCTGAGCCGCGCGGGTTTTCAACGACGAAATCGGGAGGAGAACCGTGACGCAAGCCAGTAAGGAATACGCAGCTGCGCTCTTCTCCATCGCGCTGGAGAACCGGTGCGTCCGCCCCTGGGCCGACGCGCTGGGGGAGATGGCGGAGCGCATGCGGGAGAACCCGGCCTACTGCGACCTCCTGACCTCCCCGGAGATCCCCGCGCAGGAGCGGGAGGAGCTGATGCGCGCCGCCTTCGCCGGCATGCCGGAGGAGCCGCTGCGCATGGCCGCGCTGATGCTGCGGCGGGGGCGGGCCTGGGAGATCCCGGAGGCCGCCGACCGCTTCCGCCAGCTGGCGGACGAGGCGGAGAAGCACAAGACCGCCCGCGTGGTCAGCGCCGCGCCGCTGACGGAGGAGGAGAAGGAGCGGCTGATCCGCCGCCTCGCCGGGGACACCGGCGCGCAGATCACCCTCTCCTGCGAGACCGACCCGGCCCTGCTGGGCGGCATGCTGGTGGAGATCGACGGCCGCGTGATCGACGGCACACTGCGCACAAAGCTGCGCGAATTGAAGGATGTGATTGGCGGATGAGCGCAAGACCCGAGGAAATCAGCGCGATCATCAAGGAGCAGATCAAAAACTACGAGGCGCGCTTTGAAATGCGCGAGACCGGCACGGTCATGCTGGTGGGCGACGGGATCGCTTCGATCTACGGCATCCGCAACTGCATGGCCGGCGAGCTCCTGCGCTTCGAGGATGGCTCGGTGGGCCTGGCCCAGAATTTGGAGGAGGAGACCGTCTCCGCGGCCCTGCTCTCCATGGGCACGGGCATCCACGAGGGCTCGAAGGTGGAGCGCACCGGCCAGGTGCTCTCGGTCCCGGTGGGAAAGACCATGCTGGGCCGCGTCGTGAACGCGCTGGGCGAGCCCATTGACGGCAAGGGCCCGGTGAACCCCGACAACCGCCGGCCTATCGAGTCCCCGGCCCCCGGCATCATCGAGCGCAAGAGCGTCTCCGTGCCGCTGCAGACGGGCATCAAGGCCATCGACTCCATGATCCCCATCGGCCGGGGCCAGCGCGAGCTGATCATCGGCGACCGGCAGACCGGCAAGTCCGAGATCGTCATCGACACGATCCTGAACCAGAAGAACACCGGCGTCAAGTGCATCTATGTGGCCATCGGCCAGAAGCAATCCACCGTGGCCCAGCTGGTGCGCGAGCTGAACAGCCAGGGCGCCATGGCCTACACCATCGTGGTCAGCGCCACGGCCTCCGAGTCCGCGGCCCTGCAGTACGTGGCCCCCTACGCGGGCTGCGCCATGGCGGAATATTTCCGCGAGCAGGGCGAGGACGTGCTGATCGTCTACGACGACCTCTCCAAGCATGCGGTGGCCTACCGCGCCCTGTCGCTGCTGATCCGCCGCCCCCCGGGACGCGAGGCCTACCCCGGCGACGTGTTCTATCTGCATTCCCGGCTGCTGGAGCGGGCGGCCTGCGTGGCCCCGGAGTACGGCGGCGGCTCCATCACGGCCCTGCCGCTGATCGAGACCCAGGCGGGCGACGTCTCCGCCTACATCCCCACCAACGTGATCTCCATCACCGACGGCCAGATCTTCCTGGAGACGGAGCTGTTCCACGCGGGCATCATGCCGGCCATCAACCCCGGCATCTCCGTCAGCCGCGTCGGTGGCTCGGCCCAGCTCAAGGGCATGAAGAAGGTCTCCGGCGAGCTGAAGCTGCTCTACAGCCAGTACCGCGAGCTGCAGGCCTTCGCCCAGTTCGGCTCCGACCTGGACGCGGACACCAAGGCCCGCCTAGCCCTGGGCGAGCGGATCGTGGAGGTGCTCAAGCAGGACCGCCAGTCCCCGGTGCGCCCCGGCTGCCAGATCGTGATCATCTACGCCGTCACCAAGGGCTATCTGAACGATCTGCCGGTGAACAAGGTGCACGAGTTCGAGCTGAGCCTCTACCGCTATCTGGAGGAGTCCTACCCCGACCTGCTGCTCCGGCTGGAGCAGGGCCTGTTCGAGGAGGAGGACGTGAAGGCTATTCAGCAGGCGCTGAACTCCCTGAGGAGGTAAGCCCATGCCCGACACCAAACAGCTCCGCACGCGCATCCGCTCGGTGCAGTCCACCCTCCATCTGACCCACGCCATGCAGCTGGTGGCCTCCTCCAAGATCCGCCGTGCCTCGGAGCGCATGGAGCTCTCCGCGGCCCACGCGGAGGCCTTCCAGACCGCGATGGATATCCTGGCCTCCAGCGGCGCCTGCGAGGGCAGCGCCTGGCTGAAGGAGCCGGGGGAGGGGCGGGACCTGCTGGTGGTCATCGCGGGCGACCGGGGCCTCGCGGGCGGCTACAACGCCAACGTCTTCCGCCTGATGCGGACGTACCCGGAGGCGGAGGTCATCCCCCTGGGCAAGCGCGCCTGCGACCGCTACGGCGAGCCGGCGGTCCTCGTGGAGCCCTACTCGGCCCGGGAGGCCGACGCCCTGGCGCGGACGCTCTGCGAGCGCTTCGCCGCGGGCGGGTACCGGCGGGTCGGCATCGTCTACACCCGCTACGTCTCCATCCTCTCGCAGGTGGCGGACGTCCGATGGGTGCTGCCGCTGACGCCCCCGGCACAGACGCAGAAATACGACATGATCTTTGAGCCCGATCCCCGGGCGATCTTAGAGGCGGCGGTGCCCGCCTATGTGGGCGGGGTGCTCTCCGCCTGCGTGCGGGAGAGCTTCGCCTGCGAGGTCTGCGCCCGCCGCAACGCGATGGACTCGGCCGGCAAGAACGCCCGCGAGATGATCGACAATCTCCAGCTGCAGTATAACCGGGCCCGGCAGGGCGCGATCACCCAGGAGATCACCGAGATCGTCGCGGGCGGCAACGCCTGATTCGCGGTATGAACGGAAGGAGAAGCCAGCATGCCTAATCAACCGACAGGACGTGTCTCGCAGGTCATGGGGCCTGTGGTGGACGTCCGCTTTGAGGCCGGACATCTGCCCGCCATCGAGAACGCGCTGACCATCCCCCTGGAGGGACGGACGCTGACGGTCGAGGTGGCGCAGCACATCGGCGACCACGTGGTGCGCTGCATCGCCATGTCCTCCACGGACGGCCTGCGCCGCGACACCCCCGTCACCGACACCGGCAGCCCGATCACCGTCCCCGTGGGCCGGGAGACCCTGGGGCGCATTTTCAACGTGCTGGGCGACACCGTGGACAACGGACCCGCCCTCCCCGAGGGGGAGCGGTGGAACATCCACCGGCCGGCCCCGGCCTTCGACGAGCTGGCCACCTCCGCCGGGATGCTGGAGACCGGCATCAAGGTCGTCGATCTGATCTGCCCCTACGCCAAGGGCGGCAAGATCGGCCTCTTCGGCGGCGCGGGCGTGGGCAAGACCGTGCTGATCATGGAGCTGATCCACAACATCGCCCGGGAGCACGGCGGCCTGTCCGTCTTCACCGGCGTGGGCGAGCGCACCCGCGAGGGCAACGATCTCTACTACGAGATGAAGGAGTCCGGCGTGCTGGCCAACACGGCCCTGGTCTACGGCCAGATGAACGAGCCTCCGGGAGCCCGTATGCGCGTGGGCCTCTCCGGCCTGACGATGGCGGAGTACTTCCGCGACCGGGAGGGGCAGGACGTGCTGCTCTTCATCGACAACATCTTCCGCTTCACCCAGGCCGGCTCCGAGGTCTCGGCCCTGCTGGGCCGCATGCCCTCCGCTGTGGGCTATCAGCCCACCCTGGCCAACGAGATGGGCGCGCTTCAGGAGCGGATCACCTCCACCAAGAAGGGCTCCATCACCTCCATCCAGGCGGTCTACGTCCCGGCGGACGACCTGACGGACCCCGCGCCCGCAACGACCTTCGCCCACCTGGACGCGACGACGGTGCTGAGCCGCTCCATCGCCTCCCAGGGCATCTATCCCGCGGTGGATCCGCTGGATTCCACGAGCCGGATCCTGAGCGCGGACGTGCTGGGCGAGGAACACTACCGGATCGCCCGGGAAGTGCAGCGGATTCTGCAGCGGTACAACGAGCTGATGGACATCATCGCCATCATGGGCATGGACGAGCTGGCGGAAGAGGACAAGCTGCTGGTCAACCGGGCCCGGAAGATCCAGCGGTTCCTGAGCCAGCCGCTGTTCGTGAGCGAAAAATTCACGGGCATTCCGGGCGTGTATGTGCCGATCAGCGAGACGCTGCGCGGATTCCGGGAAATCATCGAAGGCAAGCACGACGACCTGCCGGAGAGCGCATTCCTTTTCGTCGGGACGATTGACGAGGCCGTGGAAAAAGCCAGAAAGGGCGGTCAGGCATGAGAACCTATCCGCTGCTCATCTCCTCTCCGGACGGGGATCTGTTCCGGGGAAACGCACAGATGCTGATTCTGCGCGGCACCGAGGGCGATCTGGCCGTCATGGCCGGGCACGCGCCCTTTGTGACGGGCGTCGTGCGGGGAAAGTGCGCCGTGGTGACGGAAAACGGGGAGAGGAAAAACGGGATCATCGAGGAAGGCATTCTGACCGTTGACAAGGATCAGACGACGGTGCTGACTTCGGGTCTTGTTTGGGAATAATAATATTTTCAGGGACGGCGGAGCCGT
>CAMVAJ010000086.1 GCA_947165425.1 uncultured Clostridia bacterium | reverse complement strand
TGGCTGGTGACGGCCCGGGAGGATAGGACGCTGCCGGATTCCAATTAAGAAGCTCTCCGGAGCTTCTTTTTTCGGTTAGTGGGCCTTTATATCCCGATATGGTATGAATTCACCCAGATTACCCCTTGCCAAGGCCCGCAAAAACCGATATACTATCAAATTGTAACATTGTATCTATCCTACCGGATTGAGGAGGAGTTTCATGCCCACGACGAAGTTTGATAAGGATTCCATCAAGGAATCCATCATCGGAAAGCTTCAGCGCTATAACGGTCGGACGATCGAGGAGGCCTCTCTGCAGCAGATTTATAAGGCGGTGGCCTCGACGGTCCGCGACCAGATCATGCAGAAGTATACGGTGGCGCGCGAGGAGAGAAAGCAGACCAAATCCAAGCGGCTCTACTATCTCTCGGTGGAGTTCCTGATGGGCCGCAGCATGTACTGCAATATGCTGAACCTGGTCTCCACCCAGCCCTACCGCGAGGCGCTGTCCGAGCTCGGAGTCGATATCGACGCCGTGCTGAAGGAGGAGCCGGAACCCGGCCTGGGCAACGGCGGTCTGGGCCGCCTTGCCGCGTGCTTCCTGGGCTCCCTGGCCAGTCTGGATCTGCCCGCCATGGGCTGCACGATCCGCTATGAGTACGGCCTTTTCCGCCAGAAGATCGTGGACGGCCAGCAGGTGGAGCTCCCCGATTCCTGGCTGGATAACGGCAACGTCTGGGAAATCCCGGTGATGGAGGACGCCTGCGAGGTCCACTTCGGCGGCCACGTGGATGTGGAGCAGGACGAGGAAGGCAGAGACCACTTTATCCATCGGGATTACTATACCGTCGAGGCGGTGCCCTACGACATGCCCATCGTCGGCTATAACACCTCGACCGTCAACACGCTGCGCACCTGGAGCGCCCGCAGCCCGAAGCGGATCGACTTGGGCAGCTTCGGCCAGGGCAAATACGCCCAGGCCTCCGAGGAGATCGAGCTGGCGGAGGTCATCTCCAAGGTGCTCTATCCCGAGGACAACCACTATGAAGGCAAGATGCTGCGTCTCAAGCAGCACTACTTCTTCACCAGCGCGACGCTGCAGTATATCATCAAGGATTTCAAGAAGCTCTACGGCGATGATTTTTCGCTCCTGCCGGAGAAGGTCTGCATCCACATCAACGACACCCATCCCGGCATGGCGATCCCGGAGCTCATGCGTCTGCTGATGGACGAGGAGGGCCTGGGCTGGGACGAGGCGGAGCAAATTGTCCGCCGCACGGTGGCTTACACCAACCACACGATCATGGCCGAGGCCCTCGAGAAGTGGCCCGAGGCGATGGTGAAGCAGCAGCTGCCGCGCATCTACCAGATCCTGGAGGAGATGAACCGCCGCCTCTGCGCCAAGCTCTGGAACGCCTTCCCAGGCGAGTGGGACCGCATCGCCAACATGGCGATCCTGGCCTACGGCCAGGTTCACATGGCGAACATGTGCGTCGCGGAGTCCTTCTCCGTCAACGGCGTGAGCCAGCTGCACGGCGACATTCTGAAGGCGGACACCTTCCACGACTACTTCAAGGTCATGCCGGAGAAGTTCTCCGCGATCACCAACGGCATCACCCATCGCCGCTGGCTCATGAGCTGCAACCCCAAGCTGACGGACCTCATCTGCGAGGCCATCGGCGACAAGTGGATCAGCGAGCCCGAGCTGCTGCGGGAGCTGAAGCCCTTCGCGGACGACAAGGCCTTCCAGCAGAAGTTCGCCGCGATCAAGCGGGACAACAAGATCCGCCTGAGCAAGTTCGTGATGGACCAGCAGGGCATCGCGGTCTGCCCGGACTTCATGTATGACGCGCAGTCCAAGCGCCTGCACGAGTACAAGCGGCAGATGCTCAACGCGCTGCACATCCTGGTGCTGTACAACCGGATCGACAGTGATCCGAACTTCACCATGCAGCCGCGCGTGTTCTTCTTCGGCGCGAAGGCCTCCCCGGGATACTACCGTGCCAAGCAGACCATCCGCCTGATCAACGCCATCTCGGACCTGGTAGCCCGTCATCCCCGGGCCAGCAAGATGCTGCAGGTGGTCTTCCTCGAAAACTATGATGTCTCCACGGCGGAGATCCTGATCCCCGCGGCGGAGGTGTCCGAGCAGATCTCCACCGCCTCCAAGGAGGCCAGCGGCACCGGCTGCATGAAGTACATGATGAACGGCGCGGTGACCATCGGCACGATGGACGGCGCGAACGTGGAGATGGCCGAGCAGGTGGGGATGGACAACATCTACATCTTCGGCATGCGGGCGGACACCGTGCGCGACATGTATCGCGAGCGCACCTACAATCCGATGACCATCTTCGAGACCAACCAGGAGATCCGCCGCGCGATGACCCAGATGATCGACGGGACCCTGTTCCCGAACAACTCCGGCGTCCTGCAGGATCTGTATCACAGCCTGCTCTTCGGCGACAACGGCGGCATGGCGGACAGCTACTTTGTCCTCAAGGACTTTGGCAGCTACTCCATGGCCCAGCGCCGTCTGGACGCGGACTACGGCAATCCGGAGAAATGGTGGCGCATGGCGGTGATCAACACGGCCATGTCCGGCATCTTCTCCTCCGACCGCACGATCCGGGAGTACAACGACCTGATCTGGCATCTGGATCCCCTGCCCCGCAAGTAAACAATGTCAGCCCGGCTGAAACGCCGGGCTTTTTGACAGAGACCACGAAGGATGATGCCATCTATGATCTATCACTCCAGCCATGATCCCTTCTGCCGCGAGCCGGCAGGCCCGCAGCCCGCGGGGAGCGAGGTGACTTTCCGCCTCGCCACCGACGAGGCGGAGGATGTGATTCTGCGGGCCTGGATGGGGGAGGAGCTGGCCTACCCCATGAAGCGGACCAGGGGGGACTTGTGGGAGGTTTCCGTCTCGCTGCCCAACCAGACCGGCATCTACTGGTATGACTTCATCCTCTACCGGAAGGACGGCCACACGATGCGGTACGCCGCGCCCGAGGACGATCTGGGCGGCGAGGGCCATGTCTGCGGCGAAAAGCTGCACTCCTTCCGCATCACGCTCTACGACCCGGCGTGGAAAACCCCGAGCTGGATGCACGGCGCGACGATCTACCAGATTTTTCCGGATCGCTTCTGTGCCGCGCCCACGAAGGGGCGCAGCCACGACACCCGCCGCCGGATCCATCGAAAGTGGGACGAGGACCTGTTCCCGATGAAGGAGCGGGAGAACGGCTCCATGGATTTCTATGGCGGCACCCTCAACGGGATCCGCAAAAAAATCCCCTATCTGAGCGCGCTGGGCGTGACGGTGCTCTATCTGAACCCGATCTTCAAATCGCAGCACAATCATCATTACGACACCGGCGACTATACGCAGATCGATCCCATGCTCGGCACGCGGGAGGACTTCGACGCGCTGTGCAAGGCCTGCGGGGAGGCAGGCATCCGGATCATGCTGGACGGCGTCTTCTCCCACACGGGGCAGGACAGCCTGTACTTCAACGCCTTCGGCAACTATGACAGCGTCGGCGCGGCGCAGGACCGAAACAGCCCCTACGCCTCCTGGTATACCTTCGAGCACTATCCGGACCGCTACCGCTGCTGGTGGGGGGATCCCTCCCTGCCGGAGTGCCGCAAGGAGGATCCGAGCTACCAGAAATTCATGTTTGACCCCGCGGAGGGGATCGTCCCCCGCTGGCTGAAGGCCGGCGCCAGCGCCTGGCGGCTGGACGTGGCGGACGAGCTGACGATGGACTTCCTGCGCAAGCTGAAGGAGGCCGCGATCCAGGCGAGGCCCGACGCGCTGGTGCTGGGCGAGGTGTGGGAGGACGCGAGCAACAAGGTGGCCTACGGGGAGGATCGCTGCTACTGCACGGGCGATACCCTCGACTCCGTGATGAACTATCCCCTGCGGGAGGCGATCCTGAACTTCGCCCGGGATATCGGCGGCGCAGGGGATCTCGTGCGGCTGATCCGGCATCAGGCGGAGGTGTATCCCGTGCCCTTCCGATACTCGCTGATGAACCTGCTGGGCAGCCATGACCGGGCGAGGGTGCTGAATGTGCTGTGCGGCAAGGAGTGCAGGGACATGCCCCGCAAGCTCCAGCAGAAGGTCCGGCTCTCCGCGGAGGAGTACGACCTCGCGTCCCGCCGCTACCGGCTGTGCCTGGATATCCTGTGCGCCCTTCCGGGCTGCCCCACCGTCTATTACGGGGACGAGGCGGGCATGACCGGCTGCTCCGATCCCTTCTGCCGCCGGCCCTACCCCTGGGGACAGGAGGACACGGAGCTGCGGAACTACGTCGCGCAGAAGCTCAGCCACTACCGGGACAGCGCCATTCTGCGGCGCGGCCTGTGCGAGGTGGAGGCCCTGGACGAGGATACGATCCGGATCCGGCGCTTCCTGGTCCGCGGCCGCGACGCCTTCGGCGTGGTGAACGATACCGACGGCGAGGAGGTTATCACCGTCTGCCGCCGGACGGCCCGATAAGGCCGCGGCAGCCCATGATTTCATGTCCTTTCTGGCAACGAATCAGCCGGAACGAAATCGATTGTAAAATCGCGTGGCAACACGCGATTTTTTCTTGAAAACCATTGACAAATCAAGGGCTTTCGGCTAATATAGACAAGTTGAATGCTGCTGATGAGGCGGATTCGCTTTTTAAGGCGTGTTTGTCCATCTGCGGCCGCGGGGCGTCTCAGACACCCCGACGGACAGGAGGGAGGTACCCGTATGGAGGCGTTGAGAGACAGCGAGCGCCGGGTGGTGGGCACGAAGGAAGTGCTCCGCGCGGTGAAAGCAGGCACGGCCAGCCGCGTCTATGTCGCCAACGATGCGGACACGTTCCTCTACCAGCGCATCGTCCGCGCCGCCGAGGCGGCGAAGGTTCCGATCACCCGCGTCGAGCGGATGAAGGAGCTGGGGGAGATGTGCGGCGTGCAGGTCTCCGCCGCGGCGGCCGCGCTCATCCGGTAACATTCACACCACACTGCCTGAAAATTTCCGAGGGTTGCGGAAATTTGAGGATATTACGTTGGAGGTGCGTCCATGCCCACGATCAATCAGCTGGTTCGCAAGGGCCGGGAGAAGGCAATCAACAAGTCTACCGCTCCGATTCTGCAGGGCTGCCCGCAGAAGCGTGGCGTGTGCCTGAGCGTCAAAACCAAGACGCCCAAGAAGCCGAATTCCGCCCTTCGCAAAATCGCCCGTATCCGCCTGACCAATTCCATCGAGGGTACTTGCTATATCCCCGGTGAGGGTCACAACCTGCAGGAGCACTCCGTGGTGCTGATCCGCGGCGGCCGTGTGCGCGATCTGCCCGGCGTCCGCTATCACATCATCCGCGGCGCGCTGGATACTGCCGGCGTGGCGAAGCGGATGCAGGCCCGGTCCCGTTACGGCGCCAAGCGGCCCAAGAAGTGACCTTGGCGGCGAGGGATTCCGGCGGTTGACCCTCTGCCATACTCCGAGCTGACACGGCGTCTCTTCCCCTGGAACCGGGCGGGAGATCAAATGTCAGGCCGGCGGCGGAGACCGCTCCGGGACGGGAGCGGGGCTGCGCGATGCTGACGCGCGGCTGTCAAAGAGGGACCCTTGTCCACCAGAACAACTTGACCCTGGCCGACCGACCGGGAGACCCACCCGGAACGGGCCCTTCCGTGTGCGCGCGAGAGGAAAAGCGCACAGCGGAAAAATGAAGAATTCAGGAGGGATAATATGCCCCGTCGCGGTTTTATTCCCAAGCGGGAGGTACTGCCGGATCCTGTATACGGGAACACGGTGGTCACCAAGCTGATCAACCAGATCATGCTCGATGGCAAGCGCGGCATTGCCCAGAACGTTTGCTACGAAGCCTTTGAAACAGTGGCCGAGAAGACCGGCAAGGACGCCAACGAGGTGTTCCAGTCCGCTCTGGCCAACGTCGCCCCCTCCCTGGAGGTCAAGGCCCGCCGTGTGGGCGGCGCCACCTATCAGGTCCCCATGGAGATCCGTCCCGAGCGTCGTCAGACCCTGGCGCTGCGCTGGATCGTGGACTTCGCCCGCAAGCGCGGTGAGAAGACCATGGCCGAGCGTCTGGCCGGCGAGATCCTCGACGCCTCCAACAATACGGGCGCTGCAGTAAAGCGCAAGGAAGAGATGCACCGCATGGCCGAGGCCAACAAGGCGTTCGCCCACTACCGCTGGTAATCCTTCTCAATCGCGAAAGGAGCGAACACTTTCATGCCCAGGAGCCATCCGCTTGACCGGGTACGTAACATTGGCATCATGGCTCACATCGATGCTGGCAAGACGACCACCACGGAACGCATTCTTTTCTACACTGGCAAGACCCACCGGATCGGCGAGGTCCATGACGGCGCGGCCACCATGGACTGGATGGTCCAGGAGCAGGAGCGCGGCATCACCATCACGTCCGCCGCCACCACCTGCATCTGGCACGATCCCCGGGATCCCAAGAATCACGACAAGACCTATCGGATCAACATCATCGACACCCCCGGACACGTCGACTTCACGGTCGAGGTGGAGCGCTCCCTGCGCGTGCTGGACGGTGCGGTGTGCGTCTTCGCCGCCAAAGGCGGCGTCGAGCCCCAGTCCGAGACGGTCTGGAAGCAGGCGCGGACCTACCACGTGCCCTGCATGGCTTACGTCAACAAGATGGACATCACCGGCGCGGACTTCTTCCTCTGCATCGACATGATGAAGGAGCGCCTCGGGTCCAACGCGGTGGCGGTTCAGCTTCCCATCGGCAAGGAGAACACCTTCCGCGGCATCGTGGACCTGGTCCGGATGCGCGCCGAGGTCTACTACGACGATCAGGGCATCGACGTGCGCGATGAGGAGATCCCCGAGGATATGAAGGCCCAGGCCCAGGAGTACCGCGAGATCCTCCTGGAGAAGGTCGCCGAAGCAGACGACAGTCTGATGGAGCGCTACCTGGAGACCATGGGCGAGGACTTCACCGAGGAGGAGATCAAGAACGCCATCCGCAAGGCGACCATCGCCTGCGAGATGAACCCGGTGATGTGCGGTACCTCCTACCGCAACAAGGGCGTGCAGATGCTCCTGGACAACATCATCGAGTACATGCCCTCCCCGCTGGACATCCCGGCGATCAAGGGCACCGCGGTGGGCGATCCCGACCATGCGCTGGAGCGCCATCCCTCCGACGAGGAGCCCTTCTCCGCGCTGGCCTTCAAGATCATGACCGACCCCTTCGTGGGCCGACTGGCCTTCGCCCGCGTCTACTCCGGCCATATCTCCGCGGGTTCCTATGTGATGAACTCCACCAAGCAGAAGAAGGAGCGCATCAGCCGCATCATGCTGATGCACGCCAACTCCCGCGAGGAGATCAACGACCTGTACACCGGCGAGATCGCCGGTATCATCGGCCTGAAGGATACCACCACCGGCGACACCCTGTGCGACGAGAAGGATCAGATCATCCTTGAGTCCATGGAGTTCCCGGATCCGGTGATCGAGGTCGCCATCGAGCCCAAGACCCGTGCGGGCCAGGAGAAGATGACCCTCGCGCTGCAGAAGCTGGCGGAGGAGGACCCGACCTTCAAGACCTACACCAACCCCGAGTCCGGTCAGACCATCATCGCCGGCATGGGCGAGCTGCACCTGGAGATCATCGTGGACCGCCTGCTGCGCGAGTTC
>CAMVAJ010000085.1 GCA_947165425.1 uncultured Clostridia bacterium | reverse complement strand
CGATGGTGTTCGCGCCGATGACCAGCAGCATGCCGATGACGTTGTTCATCATCTCGGCGGCGGAGGCGATACCCTTCTGGGAGCCGGCCAGGCCGTAGCGCTGGGCGAAGGTGGAGACCACATCCGCGGTGACGTATGTGTTGGGGTTGTACAGCAGCAGGACCTTCTCGTAGCCGATGGAGAGCATGGAGCCGATCCGGGTGATCAGCATGATGACGATCGTGGAGAGGATGGAGGGCAGCACCACGTAGCGCATCTGCGCCATCTTGCCCGCGCCGTCGATCTGCGCCGCCTCATAGCTGGTGGGCGAGATGGCGATGATGGCCGCGAAGAAGACGATGGAGTCGTAGCCCGCCGTCTCCCAGATGCCGCTGATCTGGTAGATCGCGCGGAAGAAGTTCGGGTCGTTGAGCAGGCCCGCCTTGGCCGCCTCCTGTGAGATCAGACCCAGGCTGGCCAGCGCCTGGGAGACGATGCCGGGCTGGGTCCCCAGGGTGGCGGAGGCCTGCTTGACCAGCATCGTGACCAGGGAGGTCATGACGACCGTGGACATGAACTTCGGCAGGTAGGTCAGCACCTGGTAGACGCTGCGGGCCGCGTTGGAGCGGATCTCGTTGAAGAACAGCGCCAGCAGGATCGGCATCGGGAAGCCGAAGAGCAGACCGTAGAAGCTGAGCAGGAAGGTGTTGCGCAGCGCGCGCCAGAACTCCGTGGTCAGCGTGCCGGTGCCCACCAGCAGCGTTTTGAAATAGGAAAAGCCGGCGAAATACTGTTCCGCCACCGATTTCACCTGGTCGGAGACCTTGAACGCTCCCAGCAGCTCGTACATCGGCAGATACCGCCAGAAGAGGAAGACCAGGATGGTCGGCACCAGCATCAGGTACAGACGCCAGTCCTTCAGGATGGTCCGGCCGACGTGGAGCCAGTAGTGCTTCTCCACATCGTCCCGTACCGCCTGCTCCGGATTCTCGCGGTACAGACCGGTCTCCTTGTCGAGGATGAGGTAATCCCCTGCTCTCGCCTTCATCGAATTCCTCCTCTTTCCTTGCGCTCCTCCTCCGCGATGCGGGCGAGGTAGTGCATTTGATTCTCGAACACGCCGTCCAGGCGGCGGACCAGACAGATGAGCACCACGGTGAACAGCAGCGTGACCACGTCCGTTGTGATGAACCGCAGGGCCTGCGCCGGGGTGTAGCCCAGGCACATGGACAGGAGCGCCCGCCCCGCCTGCATCCCCACGGCCGTGACGCCCCCGAACAGGGCAGTCAGCGGCGCGGAGGCGCGGATGCGCTCCCCGCCCAGCCCCCGGATCAGCAGGAGCGCGGCCAGGCCCAGCAGGTTCCCGCCGGCGTAGACCGCCAGCTGCACCCCGCCGCCCCCGGCGGAGACCGCGTAGGCGAGGCCGCCCGCCACGGCGTGGATCGCCGCCCAGGGGCCCCAGCGCATCATCACAATGGCGGTGATCACCGGGGTGACCGATACCATGTACGCCTCGGCGGGGAACCATTTGACCCCCGCCGTCACCAGCAAAGCCTCAAAGAACACCGTCATCAGCGCGAAGAGCGCCAGATCGATGGCCTGATACGTAAAGGTCTTTTTCATCAATCCAAACTCTGTATCCGGGAACTCCCCGCGTCGGGTAAAACACGCCTTGCGGCAGACGGCCCAAGACAATCGCTCAAAAGATCTTTACATATTATAATTTTTCTGCAAACCCCCGTACATATCAAAAACAATGCCTTTTATGGACAATATGGACAGGGCCGAAAACCCCGCTTTTGGAGCCCTTTTCGCCATCCCCGTTTTGGGCGGCGCAGGGCGGAAAACTCCCGCAGAATCGCGAATTATTAACAATAAGTTTGGAGATTCCACTTGCATTCTCTCTTTTGTTGTGGTATCCTCTCCGTCGAAAAGAGAACTGCTGTTCGCATTGTCTTTGCAGCATGTCCGAAACAGCGGCATGAAGGAGGGAAAAGTATGGACGAATTGCAGATTCTGCAGGACTATCGCTGGGCCGTGCGCGAGCGGGAGACCCTCGCCGCGCAGCTGGAGGCGCTGACCAGCCCGCACTACCGCCGGGCGGAGGCCGAGGGCCGCGTCCAGGCCGAGCGGGCCCGGGCGCGCCGCCGCGCGAGCTGCGCCGAGCAGCTGCGGGCGCGGGAGGAGGATCTGGCCCGGCAGACCGAGGCCTTCGAGCGGGTGCTCTCGGGCGTGGCCTTCGCCCGGACGCGGCTGGTGCTGCGCCAGTATTACGCCCTGGGCTGGACCGACGAGCAGATCGCGGAGGCCAACGGCTTCTCCGCCCGGCTGGCCAACCACATCCGGAACCAGTGGCTGCGGGAGCGCGGCATCCCGCCCCGCCGCCGGGACCAGGCCCTGACCGGGAGGAGGGGTCCGGCTTGAGCGGCGAGATCGCGGACGCGGGGGAGGTGCTGCGGACCCTGACCCGCATCATGCGGGGCGACGAGGAGGCCCCGAGGGGGGAGCTGGGGGAGCGGCGGCGGGCCGCGGAGCTGCTGGCCCGGCGCTACGGCCTGCTGGCCCCGGACCCCCGCGAGGCCGGCGAGGCCCGGCGGCAGGCCGTCGCCGCCGTGGAGGCGGCCGTGGCCGCCATGCGCCGGGCACTCGAGGCCGGAGAGGAGGCGGAGGCGCCATCGGATACGACCGGGACACCCTGCTCTGGCTGACCGGCCACGCCCAGGAGCTGGGGCGGCTGTGCGGCTTCCGCGACCTGCGGGACAGCCCCCACGGGCTCTGGCTCCGGGAGATGATCCTCGGCACGGAGGACATGACCCTCCTCGCCCACCGGGGCAGCTACAAGACCACCTGCCTCTCCATCGCCCTGGCGGTGACGCTGGTCACCTCGCCGGGGCGGACCGTGCTCTTCCTGCGCAAGACCAACCGGGACGTGGTGGAGGTGATCCGGCAGACGCGGCAGCTCGTGGAGTCCGAGCCCATGCGGGCCGCCACCGCGCGGCTCTACGGGGAGGAGGCGCGCCTCGCCCGCGCCTCCGAGCGCGACCTGAGCTGCGACATCCGCCTCTCGCCCCGGGGCGCGTCCCAGCTGCATGGCCAGGGGGTCTACGCCTCCCTCACCGGCCAGCACGCCGATCTGATCCTCACCGACGACATCGTCAACCTGAAGGACCGGCTCAGCCCGAAGGAGCGGGCCCACACCTGCCAGGTCTACCAGGAGCTGCAGAACATCCGCAGCCCCGGCGGGCGGATCATCAACACCGGCACGCCCTGGCACCCGGAGGACGCCCTCTCCCTGATGCCCGCCCCGGAGCGGTGGGACTGCGGCCGGACGGGCCTGCTCTCCCCGGCGCAGCTGGACGCCCTCCGCGCGGAGATGGAGCCGAGCCTCTTCGCCGCCAACTATGAGCTGCGGCACATCCCCTCCTCCGGCGTGCTCTTCCCGCGCTATCCGGACTTCTTCGACGACCCGGACCGCCTGCGGGACGGCGCGGCGCACCTGGACGCCTCCTACGGCGGGGAGGACTATACCGCCCTGACCTGCGGCCGGCGGGAGGGGGACCGGATGCTGCTCTACGGCCAGCTGTGGCCCTGCCATGTGGACACTGTGCTGGAGGAGATCCTGGCGGAGTGCGAGCGGCTGCGCTGCGCGCCCCTGCACCTGGAGGTCAACGGGGACAAGGGCTATCTCGCCCGGGAGCTGCGCCGCCGCGGGGCGGCCGTCCACCCCTACACCGAGCGCATGAACAAGCACATCAAGATCGCCACCCTCCTGCGGAAGTGGTGGCCCCACGTCTCCCTGCTGCGCGGGACGGATCCGAAGTGGATCAACCAGATCACCGGCTACACCGAGGGCGCCGCCCACGACGACGCCCCCGACAGCGCCGCGAGCCTCGTGCGGGCGCTGGAGAGAGGGAGCCTTTCGTTTTAGGAGTGGGTAAAGCATACATCTCCGCCGCCAACAGGAACCTCTCTGTCGCTGCGGCGACATCTCCCCTTTCAGGGGAGACAAAGGTTTAAAGCCCAGTAACTAAAAGCCTCCCCTGAAAGGGGAGGGGGACCGCTTGCGGTGGAGAGGTTCCGGCACCCGACCAGTCAGCAGAACGCAAAAAGAGCACAAGAACAAACGGAAAGGAGACATCATGGACATCATCACCTATCAGGATTACCTCTCCGCCCCGGACCGGGACGCGGCGCTGCGGGCGGCGGTCGAGGGCTTCCGGCACGGCGCGCGCTTCCGCGCGGCGCTGGACGCCAACGCCTATTTCCGCGGGGAGAACCCCACCGTGGCCCGGAAGACCATCCTCCGCGCCGGGAAGATCGAGACCCGGGACGGGCAGGGCCGCCGCCGCGTCCGGGGGCAAAGCCGGGACGTGGTGGGGAACCGCATCCCCGGCGGCTTCCTCCAGCGTTTCGTGGTGCAGCAGTGCCAGTATCTGCTGGGCAACGGCTGCACCCTCGCGCAGGAGGGGCTGAAGGCGCGCCTCGGGCCGGACTTCGACCGGACGCTGGCGCGGATGGGGGAGCGCGCCCTGCTCCACGGGGTCTGCTGGGGCTACTGGAACGCGGATCACTTAGAGCTGATCGAGATGTGCCGGGATCCCCTCTCCGGCTTCCTCGCCCTGCCGGACGAGACCGACGGCTCGCCGCGCCTGGGCGTCCAGTTCTGGCAGCTCGCCCCGGGGCGGCCCCTGTGCGTGCGCCTCTTCGAGGAGGACGGCGTCAGCGTCCGCCGCTGGCTGGAGCGCGGCAAGCGCTGGGAGGTGCTCCAGCCCAAGCGGCCCTACCTGCTGCGCCGGGTCGCGGCCCCCGGCGGCGACCTGCTGGAGGGCGCGAACTGGCCGCGCCTGCCCGTGCTCCCCTTCTACGCCAACCCCGAGCGCCGGAGCGAGCTGACCCCCGCCATCCGCGCCAAGATCGACGCCTACGACCGCATCCTCTCCGACTTCGCGGACAACCTCGACCGGGCCAACGATGTCTACTGGGTGCTCAACAACTTCTCCGGCACGGTAGACGACGTGGCCGAGATGCTGGAGACCATCTCCCGGCTGAAGGCCGTGGCCAACTTCTCCGACGGCACCGGCGCCGCCTCCACCGCCGAGCCGCGCACCATCGCCGTCCCCCACGAGGCGCGGCAGGCCGCCCTCACCCTGCTGGAGAAAGCCCTCTACCGGGACTGGATGGCGCTGGATGTGTCGGAGCTGACCGGCGGGAGCCTGACGAACGTGGCCATCCGCGCCGCCACCGCCGGCCTGGATCAGAAGGCGGACCGCTTCGAGTGGGAGGCCTTCGCCTTCGTCCGCGCCCTGCTGCGGCTCCTCGGCGTCGAGACCGACGCGATCCGCTTCTCCCGCCGCGCCATTGCCAACGATTCCGAAACAGTGGCCGACATCGCCGTCATGCGCGCCGACATTGACCGCCGCACGGCGCTCCGGCTGAATCCCTATATCCAGCCGGAGGAGGTAGAGGCGCTGGTGGAAGCGTAAGCCTTCTCCAAACACCGCCAATCAGGAACCTCATCCACCATCGTCCTGCGGGGCGATGGTCCCCCTTCCTCACTCTATTCATAGCATGCAATGCTATGAACTCTCTCATTCGCCGTGGGGCAAGAACCTCATCCACCATCGCCCTGCGGGGCGATGGTCCCCCTTCCCCTAAAGGGGAAGGTTTTTCATAACTGCGCCTTTGGAAACATCGTAGATTTGTACTGATGTAAATATCACTGATAGAGCACGCGTCAACATGGTATGAAAGTGCAAAAGCCCAACCTTCCCCTTTAGGGGAAGGGGGACCGCCGCAGCGGTGGATGAGGTCCGGTACCCGCAGCGTTAGGGAGAGTTCATAGCATGATCAAAAGCAAACAAAGCTTTAGGAAACCCCATTGACACGCTCCCGCCATGAGGATATAATCGCGGCGATATCTGGAAAAATGAAAAGGATTTGTGACTCAAATGAGATTCCCCAACGCATATAAAGGCGTCCGAAAAATCTATCTGGCGCAGATCCTGGCCGTAATCGCGGCGATTCCCAGCCTGGCCATCACCGTGATCCCCCAGGTCAGCGCCGCCAACCCGGAGAATCCCGCGTTCCTCGGTGCCGCGATCCTCGTCGCCGCCACCGTCCTGCTCCTCGTCATCGGGGGCATCCTGAACATCGTCGGCGTCAACCGCGCCGCCAAGGACGAGCCTGCGTTCCGGAACGCCCTCATCGCCCTGGTCGTCGGGGGCATCGCCCGCATCGTGAGATACGCTTTCAGCACCAATCAGCTCGTCAGCGACATCTTCAACTATGTCTCCATGGCCACCCAGATCCTGTCCAGCTACTACATCTGCACCGGCGTCATCAACCTGGCCGACCGCCTCGCCGACGCGGACGTGAGCGCACGGGGCAAGAAGGTCCGCACCCTGCTGCTGGTCCTCTGGCTGGTCTCCGCCGCGCTGAACCGCCTGGCCGTCCTCTTCCGCGGCAGCGCCTCCATGCTGACCGTCCTCGCGGCCGTCGCCATCGTCAGCAGCCTCGTCTCGATCGTGGCCTACTTCCTCTATCTCGGCATCCTCGGCCACGCGAAGAAGATGCTGCAGTTCTGAGCCGGTTGCTCAGCTTTTGCGGTCTTCATCAGCGCAAAAAAACGGACGGTCATCCGTCCGTTTTTTTGTGTTTCGATTCTCTTCGCCGCTCACTTGCTCATCCGGTGCTTGCCCCAGCCGCAGAGGGAGACGAACCAGGGGCCGGTGTGGGCGCCGATGATGGGGCTCTGGAGCATCACCTCGATGCGCGTGTCTGGGTCAACCACGGCCCGGACCTTCTCGGCCAGGAGGTTGGCGTCCTCGTCGTTGGCGGAGTGGGTGATGAAGATCAGCTTCGGCACCTCGTCCTCGATCCCGGCCTCCTGCTGGTAGGCCTTGATCAGGTTCCGCATGGCCATCTTCTTGCCCGTCGCCTTGGCGACGACCTGCAGACAGCCCTCGTCGTCGATGATCATGCAGGGCTTGATCTCCAGCATGCCGCCGATGAGGGCGGTGGCGGCGGAGACGCGGCCGCCCTTGTGCAGATAGTTGAGATCGCCCACCGTGAAGCGGTGGCAGAGGTTCGGCACGTGGGCCTCGAGCCACACGGCGTTGGCCTCGAGATCCATACCCTTCTCGTCCCGGTTGATCCCGGCGGCCTCCACAAAGACGCCCTGGCCGGAGGTGGCCGCCTTGCTGTCCACGAGGCGGATCTGCCGCTCGGGGTACTTCTCGCGCAGCTCCTCGGCGGCGGCCTTCGCGTTCTCGAAGGTGGTGGACAGGCCGGAGGAGAAGGCGATGTAGAGCAGGTCGTTGCCGGCCTTCAGCTCCTTCTCCCAGTGCTTGATATAGCGGTAGGGCGGGATCTGGGAGGTGTGCACGTCCTTCCCCTCCCGCTCGGCGGCGTAGAGCCGGCGGCAGATCGCGTCCCGCTCCGGGCTGTCGGGCGTGTAGGAGATGGACTCCTCCCCGAGCATGAAGTCCATCGGGATCACGCGGATGTCGTATTTGCGGAAGTCCTCGACGGGCATATCGACCGCCGCGTCGGTGAAGATAACATATGATGCCATGACAATCCTCCTGGGGGTCGCGGGTACAGAATTGGGAAAAAAAGACTTGACGATTCTACCAATCCGCCAGGGGACTGTCAAGCGTCTTTACAGAGATTTCATACTTGTCGGGTTAAAATGCCTCATCTGCCAGACCAGCCCTTCCACCGCCGCCCCGCGGAGGGCGGCGGTCCCCCT
>CAMVAJ010000084.1 GCA_947165425.1 uncultured Clostridia bacterium | reverse complement strand
GATGGGCGCGCTTCAGGAGCGGATCACCTCCACCAAGAAGGGCTCCATCACCTCCGTCCAGGCGGTCTACGTCCCGGCGGACGACCTGACCGACCCGGCCCCCGCCACGACCTTCGCCCACCTGGACGCGACGACGGTGCTGGACCGCTCCATCGCCTCCCAGGGCATCTACCCGGCGGTGGACCCCCTGAACTCTACCAGCCGCATCCTCAGCCCCGACGTGGTGGGCGAGGAGCACTACGCCGTGGCCCGCGAGGTGCAGCGCATTCTGCAGCGCTACCGCGAGCTGATGGACATCATCGCCATCATGGGCATGGACGAGCTCTCCGACGAGGACAAGATCCTCGTGCAGCGCGCCCGCAAGGTGCAGCGCTTCCTGAGCCAGCCCTTCTTCGTCTCGGAGAAGTTCACGGGCTTCGACGGCATCTACGTGCCGGTCAGCGAGACCATCCGCGGCTTCAAGGAGATCTGCGAGGGCAAGCACGACGACCTGCCCGAGTCCGCCTTCCTCTTCGCGGGCACCATCGACGACGTGGTGGCGAAGGCCGGGAGGGGCGCATGAGTACCTACCGGCTGAAGATCTCCACCCCGGACGGTCTCCGCTTCGACGGCGAGGCCGAGCGGCTGGTGGTGCGCGGCGCGCTGGGCGACCTGGCGGTCCTGGCCGGTCATGTGCCGATGATGACCACCATCCGCCCCGGCGAGTGCCGCGTGGTGACTGAGGACGGCAAGGTGCTGTCCGGGAAAACCGGCGGCGGCATCCTCACCGTGGGCCAGGAAAAGGTCATTGCGCTGCTCAACGACTGGGAAGTATAAATCGGATATGCAAAAAAACCGCAGCGATCTGAAACGCGCTGCGGTTTTTTGCATATGTGCTTACCCTGTTCAAACGCTGCGGGTGCCGGACCTCATCCACCGCTGCGGCGGTCCCCCTTCCCCTAAAGGGGAAGGTAGGGTTTTTGCACTTTCATGCAGCGTTGACGATTGTCATAGAAAAAAGAGATATACTGCATTTGAGATCGCCCAAAGCACAGTAATCAAAAACCTTCCCCTTTAGGGGAAGGGGGACCATCGCCCTCCGTGGGCGATGGTGGATGAGGATCCATGTCAGACACGAGCCATTAAGGCTCGTTCTTTGCTTCCTCCGGCTTGCTCACCGCCGTGTCCACCATGCCGCGGTAGACCACGAAGCGTTGGTAGAGGAACTCGGTGACGAAATTCAACAGCATGTTGATGGCCTCCACCAGCCAGTCGTGGACGCCGGCGTTGGACATGAGCTGGCCGGTCCAGCTGGTCAGGGGCGTGAAGACCAGATAGTACAGCGCCACGAGCAGCATGCTCCGGGCGATGGGCGCGTCCGAGCGGAAGGTCACCTTGCGGTTGATGGTGAAGTTCCACAGGACGGAGAGCACCAGGGAGGGGAGATAGCTCTGCCAGTACTCCTCCAGGTGCAGCACGTCGTGGAGGATGGCGAAGCTCCCGATCTGAATCAGGCCCGCGGAGATGGAGATCAGGGTGAATTTCACGGTGCGCCACAGCTCGGTGCGTTTGTTGGTCTTGTTCAAGGATTCATGCGCCTCTTTTCATGTCGAATGGAGCGGCGAGGGTTCGCCGCGTGTTCAGCTCTCCGGCCGCCCGGCCACGAAGCCCATGGGCATGATGGACTCGCCGTCCAGACTGTCCTCCTGCAGATGGGCGCAGACGCTGCCGCGGCACAGGAGGGGCCAGAGCTCGCACAGCTCGTCCCACATGGGCGTCTCCAGCAGGGCGTAGGCCCCGAGCACGAACTCCTCCGGGCTCATGTCAGTCATCGCGGCGAAGGAGAGCAGCGTGGCCTCCAGCACCTTCGGCGCGAGCTCCGGCTCCGTCGCCATGAGGACGATCATGTCCACGGACGCGTCGTCGGCCTCCCCGTCCGTGTAGACCATGACGCCCACCTCCTCGCCGTACATGCAGACGCGGGTGCCGTTCTGGGTCGTGAAGTAGGAGAGCGTGGCGAAGGCGGGACCGCCGGAGCCGGTCAGGCTGTTGAAGCGCTGCATGAAGGCGTCGAAGGTGACGCCGCTGTCCGGGATCACCGCGATGCCCGACTCGGCCGGGTAGGGGATCTCCTCCCGCACCGGCGGGACCGCGCCCCTCGGGAGGAGGCGCGCTCGGTCATAGCGGAGGGTGGACGCCGGGTGCTCCACCTGCTCCTCCTCGAGCGCCTCATCCCCGCGCAGAGCCAGACAGCAGAGCTTCGAGAAGGCCCGCCAGTCCGCAAGGGTCTCGGCCGCCTCCGGCTCGTCCCCGTCCACGGCGGCGTAGTGAAGCATGTCGATCTCGCGGATCGCGGCGTCCGGCGCGCTGCTGTCCAGCCTGATCAGCGCGGCACCGATGTCCATGTCCTTCAGGTAGACCGCCCGCAGCCACTCGCCGCCGGAGCAGACGGCCTCGCTCCAGTGGAAGTTGCCCGGCTTCCAGACGAAGTCCGGGTTGTCCCGGTTCAGCAGCGCCTCGAGCGCTTGCCGGAAGGCCGGGAGCGTGGACACGTCCCCGGCGGGCTCGGCGGCGGGCTCCGGCCCGGCGGCGGGGTCGGCCTCCGGGGCCGCCTCGTCGACGAGGCGGACGGTCTTCAGGAAGGCGCGGCCTGTGTCGCTCTCCGGCGCGTAGAGATACCAGATCCCGTACTCGCCCACATAGAGCCGGCCCAGCATCCGCTGGCCGTATTCCCCGAGGGTGTTCTGGTTGACGAAGACGAAATCCAGCTGCACGGTGTGCTCCGCGGGGCGGGTCATGGCCGGCTCGAGCACCTGGTCCGTCCCGAAGGGGGCCAGCATCCGGTCCGCCGCGATGCGGACGAGGGAATCCTGAATCTCCTCGTCCGTGGCGTTCAGCGTCAGGCCAACGGGCTGATACTGCACCTGGATGAAGCTCCAGTCTGCCGAGAAGCAGGCGAGCCGCTCGACCCCGGTCTCCTCGTCCTCGAAATACTGCGGCGGGGCGGGGAAGGTCATCCGCAGGCCCCGCAGCGCGCGGTAGGTGGGCTGGTTCTTCGCGGCCAGCAGCGCGTCCCGCTCGGCGTCGGAGACAAAGCGCAGGGCGTCCATCGCGGTCTGGGCGTGCCCGCAATTCAGCATGACCAGGCAGACGGCCTTCGTGCCGGAGAGCATGAAGCGGCCCACGTAGGGCGTGTCGGGCGCATCCTCATAGGTAAAGTGGAGGTCGATCCAGAGGTTGCCGGTCGCCCGGCTCCCGTGGGGCTGGGCGTCGGTCAGCGACGCGCCGAAGGAGTTGGGCATGAAGAAGCCGTAGTTCATCAGCGCCTGGGCCCGCGACACGTCCTCCCCGTCGTCCGGGAACTGCTCGCGGAAGTAGGCAATCAGCTGGGAGATATCCGCCATGTGGAGCTGAAACTCCGCGCCGTCCTCCGCGCATTGCCCCAGGAGCTGCCAGTTGTCCGTCCAGGCGTCCTCCATGTCCCCGTCGCGGATGCGCTCCGGCGTGCCCGGGAGCTGGAAGACGACGTTTCCATAGATGCCCTCGTAGAAGGACATGGCGGAGGCCGTCCCCTCCGGGTCAGCCTCCCCGAGGGCCGGGCAGACCGTCAGGCATGTCAGGACCAGAGCCAGGAGAAGAGAGAGCGCTTTTCGCATGGGATGGACCTCCTTCGGGGCGGCTTGCTCAAACCAGGCGCAGGCCGGGCACAGCGTTGAGGGTCAGCGGGGCGGTCTCCCCGCGCAGAAAACGCCAGTAGGCGGCGGAACCGATCATGGCCCCGTTGTCGCCGCACAGCTCCAGCCGGGGCAGGTACAGCGGGAGCCCCGCGGCTTCGCAGGCCTCGGTCATCCGGCGGCGCAGCTCCCGGTTCGCGCTGACGCCCCCGGCCAGGGCGATGCGCCGCGCGCCGGTCTCCGCCGCCGCCAGCATGGCCTTGGAGACCAGCTGCTCCACCACCGCGTGGCGGAAGGAGGCCGCCAGGTCCGCCTTCGGCAGGGGCTGGCCCGTCATTTCCAGCCGGTTCACCGCGTTGAGGAAGGCGGTCTTGACGCCGGAGAAGGAGTAGTCATAGCGCCCCTCGACCTTCGGCTCCGGCAGCTTCAGGAAGGCGGGGTCGCCCTCCTCGGCCAGGGCGTCGATGCGCGGGCCGCCGGGGTAGGGCAGGCCCAGCACCCGCGCCGCCTTGTCGAAGGCCTCGCCCGCCGCGTCGTCCTGGGTCTGGCCCAGAAGGGTGTAGGCCGCCCAGTCCGGCACCTGCACCAGGTGGCTGTGTCCGCCGGAGACCACCAGGCAGAGGAAGGGCGGCTCCAGCTCCGGGGAGGTCAGGTAGTTGGCGCAGATGTGGCCCTCGATATGGTTGACCGGGATCAGCGGCTTGCGCAGGGCGTAGGAGAGCCCCTTCATGCAGCTGACGCCGGTGAGGAGCGCGCCCACCAGGCCCGGGCCGTAGGTCACGGCGAGGGCGTCGATCTGGTCGAAGGAGAGCCCCGACCGCTGCAGGGCCTGGTCGACCACGCGGTCGCAGGCTTCCACGTGGGCGCGGCTGGCGATCTCCGGCACGACGCCGCCGTAGAGGGCGTGCAGGTCGATCTGGCTGAACACCACGTTGGAGAGGATGCGCCTTCCGTCCTCCACCACCGCCGCGGCGGTCTCGTCGCAGGAGGATTCCAGGGCTAAAATGCGGATCGGTTTTTGCTGTTCTGTCATTTGATGCTCACAAGTAATTCGGAGGGCCGAACGGTTTTGAGGTGGACAAAGCCGCCGAAGGCCGGCGGCCGCCTTCATTATAAGCCCTGCGCCCTGAAAAAACAAGCCGCGCCGGGCGCCCTTCCCGCGGGGGACGGATTCGCGTCCAAAGCATTGACCGGGGCGGGCATTCTGTGTATAATTTGCAGCAGTGAATCGCAGTTTCGGCCGCGCGCCCTGCGCGGCGGATGGGTGGGAAAAATGCAGAAATACGCTTTGGCCATTGATATCGGGGCGTCCAGCGGGCGGCATATCATCGGCTGGCTGGAGAACGGGGAGATCCGCGTCCGGGAGGTCTACCGCTTCCCGAACGGCGTCGCCGAGCGGGACGGGCATCTGACCTGGGATATCGACGCCCTGGAGCGGCACGTGCGGGCCGGCATCGACGAGGCGCTCCGATGCGAGCCGGCCATCGGGAGCCTGTCCATCGATACCTGGGGCGTGGACTATGTGCTGATGGCGGGCGGCAGCCCGATCCGGCCCTGCTACGCCTACCGGGACAGCCGCACCGGGGCGGTGATCGACCGGGTGCACGAAAAGATCCCCTTCGCGGAGCTGTACCGCCGCACGGGCATCCAGTTCCAGCCCTTCAACACGATCTACCAGCTCTACGCCGACAAGCTGGCGGGCCGGCTGGCGGAGGCCGACAGCTTCCTGATGATGCCGGAGTATCTGATGTACCGGCTCTGCGGCGCGCCGAGCCACGAGTACACCAACGCCACCACCGGCGGCATGGTCAGCGCGGAGACCGGCGCCTACGACCCGGAGATCATCCGGGCGCTGGGGCTGCCCGAGCGCCTGTTCCGGCCGCTGCAGCAGCCGGGGACGGTCATCGGCAGCTACCGGGGCATGCAGGTCGTCCTCTGCGCGACCCACGACACCGGCAGCGCCGTGGAGGGCATCCCCATGGAGGGGAACGAGCTGTACATCTCCAGCGGCACCTGGTCCCTGCTGGGGGTGAAGACGCCCAGGCCCCTGACCGACGAGGCCAGCCGGGCCGCCAACTACTCCAACGAGGGTGGCGTGGGCTACAACCGCTATCAGAAAAACCTGATGGGCATGTGGCTGGTGAACCGCCTGCGGGCGGAGCTCTGCCCGGAGAAGCCCTGGGACGAGATCACCGCCGAGGCGGAGGAGAAGCACTTCGACCACCTGGTGGACGTCAACGACGAGATCTTCCTCGCGCCGGAGAGCATGCGGGCCGCCTTCGACGCCCGGCTGCCCCATCCCCCGAAGTGCCCGGCCGGGTACTTCCGCTGCGCCTACCGCTCCCTGGCTGAGGGCTACCGGCAGGCGATCGGGGAGATCGAGCGGAACACGGGCAGGACCTATACCCGGCTCTACATCGTGGGCGGCGGCGCGAAGAACGGCTTCCTCAACCGCCTGACCGCCGAGGCCACGGGCAAGCAGGTCGTGGCCCTGCCCATCGAGGCCACGGCCCTGGGCAACCTGAAGGCGCAGCTGTGCTGAGACAACCAAACATACAATCATTACGAAAGAGGAGGAACCACCATGAAAACCTATTCCGTCTACGATCCCGAATTCAGAGCCTACGGCAAGGTGCTCGAGGGCTACGACACGGCGGAGCTGCTGGACGCCATGCGGGCGATCCCGCTGCCGGCGGAGGGCACGGCCTACGAGCCGGGCATCGCCTCCCTGGAGGCCTGCGGCATCTTCGCGCAGCTGCGCGACGGCGCCTACGGCGGCATGCCGCTGCAGATCGGCATGTGCTGGGGACACAACACCAAGCTCAACTGCCTGGAGTACCACCGGGACAGCGAGATCAACATCGGCACGGAGCCCTTCATCCTGCTCCTGGCGAAGGAGGAGGACTTCGTGGACGGCAAGCTGGACACCGCGAAGGTGAAGGCCTTCGTGGCCCCCGCCGGCGCGGTGGTGGAGGTCTACGCCACCTCCCTGCACTATGCGCCCTGCCACGTGGACGCCGCGGCGGGCTTCCGCGTCGCGGTGGGCCTCCCCCTCGGCACCAACACCGACAAGCCGGCCCTCACGCCCCGCAACGCGGAGGACAAGCTCCTCTGGGCGCGCAACAAATGGCTGATCGCCCACGCGGAGTCCTCCGAGGCGGCCCAGGGCGCCTATGTGGGCCTCGTCGGCGAGAACATCGACATCGCGAAGTGAGCGCAAGGAGAATCGGCCATGCTTGTTGAGACCAAAGCGCGCGTCGGCGTCTTCGCCATCGCGCTGGGCGCCTATCTGCCGCAGTTCCCGTCTCTGGTGCCGGAGTTCGAGGGGCAGTACGCGACGTTCAAAAAGCAGCTCCCGGACACGGTGGAGCTGATCGACGGCGGGATCGTCACCACCAAGGAGAAGGCCATGGCGGCGGGCGACGCCTTCCGCGCCGCGGACGTGGACCTGGTGATCCTGCAGCTGCTGACCTACGCCACCTCCTACAACATGCTGCCCGCCGTGCGGGATCTGGACGTGCCCGTCGTGCTGGTGAACGTGCAGAAGAAGCGGGCCCCCGACTACGCCAGCACGGATACATCCACCTGGCTGGGCGAGCTCTACGCCTGCGGCGCGGTGGGCGAGATGGTGGCCGACCTGGAGCGGGCGGGCAAGCGCCACGCCGTCATCACCGGCGTCGTCGAGGGCGGCGACCCGGAGGTGGCGCGGGAGATCGCCGACTGGTGCCGCGCCGCCCAGGTGCGCCGCCGCTTCCGGGATACCAACATCGCCCAGATCGGCCGGCCCTACCCCGGCATGATGGACCTCTATATCGACGAGACCAACCTCTACCACCGCATGTGGCTCTACACCAAGCAGTTCGACTGGGAGAAGATGTGGGCCATCGCCGACGACATCACCGACGAGGCAGCCATCCGCGCCAAGGCCCAGGACATCCTGGACACCTTCGACATCGAGGGCGGCGGCACGGTGGAGAAGGTCTGGGACATGGCGAAGTATGTCGTGGCCTTCGAGCGCTGGGTGAAGGAGGAGCGGCTGGGCTTTGTGGCGTCCCACTACGACGGCTTTGCCCGGGGCGTGGCGGGCAAGCTGGACTCCATGCTGATCCCCGCCTTCTCCATGCTCATCAAGCAGGGCACCGCCTGCGCCGTGGAGGGCGACATCAAGGTGGCCATGGCCA
>CAMVAJ010000083.1 GCA_947165425.1 uncultured Clostridia bacterium | reverse complement strand
TGCCCAGGGCGATGGCCGGCAGCGTGTCGGTGATCAGGTTGATCCACAGGATGTGCACGGGCTTGAGGATCGTGAAGCCCATCAGCGTGGCGGAGAACACGGCCAGCACCTCCGCCAGGTTGGCGGAGAGCAGGAACTGGATGGCCTTGCGGATGTTGTCGTAGATGCGGCGGCCCTCGCCCACCGCGGTCACGATGGTGGCGAAGTTGTCGTCGGTCAGAATCATGTCCGCCACGGACTTGGTCACGTCGGTGCCGGTGATGCCCATGCCCACGCCGATGTCGGCGCTCTTGATGGAGGGGGCGTCGTTGACGCCGTCGCCCGTCATGGCGGTGACCATGCCCAGGTTCTGCCAGGCGTTGACGATGCGCACCTTGTTCTCCGGCTGCACCCGGGCGTAGACGGAGTAGCGGCGCACGTCGTGGGCGAAGACGTCGTCCGGGATGGCGTCCAGCTCCGCGCCGGTGATGGCCATCTGGCCGGGCTGCAGGATGCCCAGATCCCGCGCGATGGCGGTGGCGGTGTCCTTGTGGTCGCCGGTGATCATGATGGGACGGATGCCGGCGGTGCGGCACTGGTCGATGGCGGCCTTCACCTCCGGCCGGATCGGGTCGATCATGCCGCACATGCCGATCCAGGTCAGATCCTTCTCGAGCACCTCCGGCGCGTTGGAGGCCGGCCGCTCGTCATAGATCCGCTGCGCGGCGCCCAGCACCCGCAGGGCCTGGTCCGCCATGGCCTTATTCTCCGCCAGGATGCGGCTGCGGTGCTCCTGGGTCATGGGGACCGCCTGGCCGCCCTGCCAGATCTTCGTGCAGCGGCGCAGCACCTCGTCCGGCGCGCCCTTGGTGAACTGGATAAAGCCGTGGCCCGCGCCGGCCCGGTGGAGGGTGGTCATCATCTTGCGCAGGGAGTCGAAGGGCGCCTCGTCCACCCGGGGCAGATCCTGGGCCAGCTCATGCTTCGGCATGCCGTTTTTGTTGGCGTCGTTGACCAGGGCGCACTCGGTCGCCTCGCCGACGGCCTCGCCGTTCTCCAGCTCCGCGTCGGAGCAGAGCGCCATGGCGGTCATCAGCAGGCCCTCGTCCTCCGTCACCTTCCGGACCACCGTCATCTTGTTCTGGGTCAGAGTGCCGGTCTTGTCCGAGCAGATGATTTGCGTGCAGCCCAGGGTTTCCACGGCGGTCAGCTTGCGGATGATGGCGTGGTTCTTGCTCATCTTCGTCACGCCGATGGACAGCAGGACGGTCACCACCGCGCTCAGGCCCTCGGGGATGGCGGCCACGGCCAGCGACACCGCGATCATGAAGGTATCCAGGACGGCGCCGCCCCCGTTGCGCACGAGGTTGACGATGAAGACGAAGACGCAGATCGCCAGGATCATCGCGCTCAGCTTCCGCGACAGCTCGTTGAGCTTCACCTGCAGGGGCGTCTCCTCCTCCTTTGCGCTGGTCAGCGCGTCGGCGATGGCGCCCATCTCCGTGTCCATGCCGGTGCCTGTCACCACGGCGTGTCCCCGGCCGTAGGTGACGATGGAGCCCATGTAGACCATGTTCTTCCGGTCGCCGAGGGAGACGTCCCCGCCCTCGGCGGGGGTGAGGACAGCGCTGGTCTTCTCCACGTCCGTGGACTCGCCGGTCAGGGCCGCCTCCTGGCTCTTCATGGAGGCGCACTCCACGATCCGGGCGTCCGCGGGCACGGCGTCGCCGGCCTCGAGCACCAGCAGGTCGCCCCGCACCACCTCGTCGGCGTGGATGGTCTTCTGGTGCCCGCCGCGGATGACCTTGGCCGTGGCCGCGGCCGCCTGCTGCAGGGCCTCGATGGCGGCCTCCGCCTTGCTCTCCTGGTATACGCCCAGGCAGGCGTTGATCAGCACCACGGCCAGGATGATGATCGTGTCCGTCAGCCCCTCGCCCGCGTAGAGGGCGGTGACGGCGCTGACCACCGCGGCGATGATCAGGACGATCGTCATGGGATCCTTCAGCTCCCCGAGGAACTTCCGGAGGAGGCTCTCCTTCTCAGCCTCCTTGAGCTTGTTCCGCCCGTCGCGGGCCAGCCGCTGCGCGGCCTCCTCCTCGCTCAGACCCTCCATGGAGGACCCGAGCCCGGCCAGCACGGCCTCTTTTTCTTCCAGATAGGGCTTCATGGTCTTCAGCCTCCCTGTCGATCGTTTTTTCCGTGGTGCATCTTACACCATTTGGGCGTCGTTTTCAACCCCTTTGCCAAACGGGCCTTCACGCCGCGAACCAATGAAAAAGCGCAGCGGACTGCGCTTTTGGGTGCAACGGCGGCTCACAGCCGCTTCAGCACCTCCTGGGTCATCTGCGTGCAGCTGAGAATGCCCTCGGTGGCGCCGCCCGCGATGTCCGCCGTGCGGCAGCCGTCGAGGAGGGCCTGATCCACCGCGGCCTCGATGGCGTCGGCCTCGGCCTCCAGGTCGAAGGCGTAGCGCAGCATCATCGCGGCGGAGAGGATGGTCGCCAGGGGGTTGGCCTTGTTCTGGCCGGCGATGTCCGGGGCGGAGCCGTGGATCGGCTCGTAGAGGCCGCGGCGCGTCTCGCCCAGGGAGGCGGAGGGCAGCAGGCCGATGGAGCCGCTGATCTGGCTGGCCTCGTCGGAGAGGATATCGCCGAACATGTTGCTGGTGACCACCACGTCGAAGCGGGAGGGATTGCGCACCAGCTGCATGGCGGCATTGTCCACCAGCATGTCGCTGACGGTCACGTCCGGGTAGTCGGCGGCGACACGGTGCACCGTCTCCCGCCAGAGGCGGGAGGTCTCCAGAACGTTGGCCTTGTCGATGGAGACCACGTCCTTGCGGCGCTTCCGGGCGGCCTCGAAGGCCGCGCGGGCGATGCGCTCGATCTCCATGACGGAGTAGGCCTCGGTGTCGTAGGCCTCGGGGCCGTACTTGCCCTCGCGGCGGCCCCGCTCGCCGAAGTAGATGCCGCCGGTCAGCTCCCGCACCATCATCAGGTCGAAGCCCTTCTCCACGATGTCGGCGCGCAGGGGGCAGGCGCCGCGCAGGGCGGGATAGAGCCGGGCGGGGCGGAGGTTGGTGTAGAGCCCCATGGCGGCGCGGATGCCGAGCAGGCCCTTCTCCGGGCGCTGGGCGGCGGGGAGGGTATCCCACTTCGGCCCGCCCACGGCCCCCAGCAGCACGCTGTCGGAGGCCAGGCAGGTCTCCACGGTCTCCCGGGGCAGGGGCTCGCCGGTGGCGTCGATGGCGCAGCCGCCGATCAGGCAGGTGGTGAATTCAAATGTGTGGCCGAAGCGCGCGCCGATCTTCTCCAGAACCTTCACCGCGCCGGCGACGATCTCCGGGCCGATGCCGTCGCCCGGCAGGAGGGTGATGCGATAATTCATGCTTGTCTCGCCGCCTTTCACGCGTCCAGCTGGGCCTTCAGGTAGGGCAGCAGGCCGCCCTGGTCGATGATCCCCTTGATAAAGGGCGGGAAGGCCGTGGCCTGGTAGGTTTTCCCGGTGGTCTCGTCCACGATGACGCCGCTGTCGAAATCCACCCGCACCTGGTCGCCACTGGCGATCTCCTGGGCCGCCTCCGGGCACTCCAGGATCGGGAAGCCGATGTTGATGCTGTTGCGGTAGAAGATCCGGGCGAAGCTCGCGGCGATGACGCAGCGGACGCCGCTGGCCTGGATGGAGATGGGCGCGTGCTCCCGGGAGGAGCCGCAGCCAAAGTTCCAGCCGCCCACCATGATGTCGCCGGCCTGCACCTTCCCCGCGAAGGAGGCGTCGATGTCCTCCATGCAGTGGCTGGCCAGGGCCTGCGGATCGGGGTTGTTGAGATACCGCGCCGGGATGATGACGTCGGTGTCGATGTTGTCGCCGAATTTGAAGACGGTGCCGGTGCTCATGGGCATCTCCTCCCTGTCTTTCGTTCGTCGTTTAATAGATATATTTCCAGTATTCGCGCCGCCGGTCCTGGATCGTGTAGATGATCACGCATTTCTCGGCCTCGTCCACCTTGTAGAAGATCAGGTGGTTCTGGACTGGAACCATGCGGAAGCCCATCTCAATCGCCCAGGGGTAGCGCGGCTGGGTGCCGCTGTAGGGAAAATCCTCCAGCGGGTGAAGCGCCTCCTGGATTTTCCGGTAGTAGCCCTCGGCGATGTCCGGGTCGCCGGACTGAATGAGAATGTACTGGATAATCTCCGTGACCTCCGCGTCGTAGCGCTGTGTCCGGATTAGGCGGTAGCTCATTTCGCCCTCCAATTATCCAGCATTTGCTGGATCTTCTGATCCGTCTCCTCCAGCGGCGCGACACGCCCGTTCTTCACATCCTGCTCAGCGGCGTTCAGCGCCTCCCAGAGCTTGCGCTCCGCGATCAGTGCCGCGTAGTCCTCCTCGCAGAGAAGCACGGTGTCCCCGCGGCCGTTGACCGTGATGTGGATCGGCTGGCGGTTTTCCCGCGCCTGGCGCGCGATCTCGGCGTAGTGATTCCGCAGGTCGGAGGACGGGCGGATGTTAGTCTGGTATGCGGTCATAGCGGAACGCCTCCTCAACTTGATAGTCATATTATATCATAATATGACGAATCAGGCAAGCTCAGGCGAACACTCTCGGATCGGCCACGCAGCCGGCCAGCGCGCTGGCGGCGGCGGTGGCGGGGGAGGCCAGGATGACCTCGCTCTGGACGTGGCCCATGCGGCCCACAAAGTTCCGGTTCGTGGTGGAGACGGCGCGCTCGCCCTCGCACATGCAGCCCATGTGGCCGCCCAGGCAGGGGCCGCAGGTCGGCGTGGAGAAGGCACAGCCGGCGTCGATGAAGACCTCCGCCAGCCCCTCCGTGAGGCACTGCCGGTAGATCTCCTGGGTCGCCGGGATCACGATGCAGCGGATCCCCTGGGCCACCTTCCGGCCCCGGAGAATCTCCGCCGAGATCCGCAGGTCGGAGATGCGCCCGTTGGTGCAGGAGCCGATGACCACCTGGTCGATGGGCAGGCCGGCCACCTGGTCCACGGTCCGGGTGTTGGAGGGCAGATGCGGCAGGGAGACCGTCGGCGCGAGGGCGCTCAGGTCGATCTCCACCGTGCGCTCGTAGACCGCGTCCGGGTCCGCCTCGTAGGCGGTGAAGGGGCGGGTCACCCGGCCGGCCTCGTAGGCCAGGGTCTGCTCGTCCACGGGGAAGATGCCGTTCTTGCCGCCGGCCTCGATGGCCATGTTGGCGATGGTGAAGCGGTCGTCCATGGAGAGGGCGGCCACGCCCTCGCCGGTGAACTCCAGGGACTTGTACAGCGCGCCGTCCACGCCGATCAGGCCGATCAGGTGGAGGATCACGTCCTTGCCGGAGACCATGGGCGGCAGCTGGCCCTTCAGCTCCACGCGGATGGCGGCGGGCACCTTGAACCAGTTTTTGCCGGCGGCCATGCCGGCGGCCATGTCCGTGGAGCCCACGCCCGTGGAGAAGGCGCCCAGGGCGCCGTAGGTGCAGGTGTGGCTGTCCGCGCCGATGATCAGCTCGCCGGGGGCCACCAGGCCCTTCTCCGGCAGCAGGGCGTGCTCGATGCCCACCTGGCCCACGTCGAAGAAATGGACGATGCCGTGCTTGCGGGCGAAATCGCGGGCGGTCTTGCACAGCTGGGCGGACTTGATGTCCTTGCAGGGGGTGTAGTGGTCCAGGACGATGGCGATCTTCTCGGGGTCGAAAACCCGGGTGAAGCCGGCGCTTTCAAAGACCTTGACGGCCACAGGGGTGGTGACGTCGTTGCCCAGCACCAGATCCAGCTTCGCCTCGATCAGGTCGCCGGCGTGGACTTCCGGGAGCCCCGCGTGGGCGGCGAGTATCTTCTCGGTCATGGTCATACCCATGGCGTGTTCCTCCTCATATGGTCGGGGATCCAATCAGTTGTCCGCCTGCTGCTGCTTGCGCACCCAGGCGTCCAGCCGGTTCAAAGCCTGAATGTAGGCCACGATGGAGGCCTCGAAGATGTCTGTGGACAGGCCGTGGCCGGAGAAGGTGCGCCCCTCCGCCTGCAGCTTGATCCGCACGTCGCCCATGGTGTCCTTGCCCTCGGAGGTGGAGTCGATCCGGAAGATGTCGAAGGTGTGGGGTACCGGCTTGACGATGGAGTCGATGGCCTGGAAGGCCGCGTCGATGGGGCCGTCGCCCAGGGACACCGCCTCGAATTTCTCCTCGCCCTTCCTGAGGCTGACGGTGGAGGTGGCGGTGGTGAAGTTGGTGGTCTGCACGGCGAACCAGTCCAGCTGATAGCCGCCGCTCTCCTGCTCCGCCACGGTGGTGGAGTGGGTGACCAGGGCCTCGATGTCCCTGTCGGAGATGTCCTTTTTCTTGTCGCAGAGATCCTTGAACTCCTCGAAGACCGTGTTCAGCTCCGCGTCGGTCAGCTCGTAGCCCAGCGCCTGCAGGTGGGAGGCGAAGGCGTGGCGGCCGGAGTGCTTGCCCAGCACGAGGTTGCTGACCCGGATGCCCACCGCCTCGGGGGTGAGGATCTCGTAGGTCTTCTTGTTGGCCAGGACGCCGTGCTGGTGAATGCCGCTCTCGTGGAGGAAGGCGTTCCGGCCGACGATGGGCTTGTTCAGCGGCGCGGTCTGGCCGATGATGGAGTAGACGGTCCGGGAGGCCCGGGCGATCTGCGTGGTCTCGATGCGGGTGGTGTCCTCGCCGAAGACGTCCGGGCGGGTGCGCATGGCCATGACCACCTCCTCCAGGGAGGTGTTGCCGGCCCGCTCGCCCAGGCCGTTGATCGTGCACTCGATCTGCCGCGCGCCGCCCATGACGCCCGCCAGGGAGTTGGCCACCGCCATGCCCAGATCGTTGTGGCAGTGGACGGAGAACTCGACCTTGTCCGAGCCGGGGACGCGGGCCATGACCGTGGAAATCAGCTGGCGCATCTCGTCCGGGGTCGTGTAGCCGACGGTGTCGGGCAGGTTCACCACGGTGGCGCCGTTCCGGATCGCCGCCTCCACGACCTTGCAGAGGAAGTCGAGGTCGGAGCGGGTCGCGTCCTCGGCGGAGAACTCGATGTTGGCGCAGTATTTCTTCGCGTGGGCGGTCATGGCCGCGGTGCGCTCGAGCACCTGCTCCGGGGTCATGCGGAGCTTGTACTCCATGTGCAGGGGCGAGGTGGCAATGAAGAGATGGATCCGCGGGTCGGCGGCCATCTTGACGGCCTCCCAGGCGCAGTCGATATCCTTCGCCGTGGCCCGGGCGAGGGAGGCGACCGTGCAGTCCTTCACCGTTTTCGCGATGGTGGACACGGACTCGAAATCGCCGGGGGAGGAGATGGCGAAGCCCGCCTCGATCACGTCCACCTTCAGCCGCTCCAGGCAGCGGGCGACCTCGATCTTCTCCTTCAGGTTCATCGAGCAGCCCGGGGACTGCTCGCCGTCGCGGAGCGTGGTGTCAAAGATTTTGATGCGGCTCATGCTGTACTCCTCACTCCAGGATCGCGCCCCGGTCCGCGCTGGTGACCAGCTTGGCGTAGCGCGCGAGGTATCCGGTCTTGATCTTCGGCTCCGGGCAGACCCAGGCGGCGCGGCGCTTCGCGAGGGTCTCCGCGTCCACCTTCAGCTCGATGGTGTTGCCGGGGATGTCGATGGCGATGCGGTCGCCCTCCTCCACCAGCGCGATGGGTCCGCCCGCGGCGGCCTCGGGGGAGACGTGGCCGATGGAGGCCCCCCGTGTCGCGCCGGAGAAGCGGCCGTCGGTGATCAGGGCGACGCTGGAGCCCAGCCCCATGCCCACGATGGCGGAGGTGGGGTTGAGCATCTCGCGCATGCCAGGGCCGCCCTTGGGGCCCTCGTAGCGGATAACCACCACGTCGCCGGGGTGGATCTGCCGGTCGTAGATGGCGGCGATGGCCTCGTCCTCGGAGTTGAAGACCCGGGCCGGGCCCTCGTGCACCATCATCTCCGCGGCGACGGCGCTCTGCTTGACCACGCAGCCGTCCGGCGCGAGGTTCCCCTTCAGCACGGCGATGCCGCCGGTCTTCGAGTAGGGGTTGGACATGGGCCGGATGATCGTCTCGTCGAGGTTCTTCGCGCCCTGCAGGTTCTCCCCCAGCGTCTTGCCGGTGCAGGTGAGGACCGAGGTATCCAGCAGGCCGGCCTCCGCCAGCTCGGCCATCACGGCGCGGACGCCGCCGGCGCGGTCGAGATCCTCCATGAGATCGGAAGAGCACACGTCTGAACTCCAGTCACAGATCGCAATCT
>CAMVAJ010000082.1 GCA_947165425.1 uncultured Clostridia bacterium | reverse complement strand
GGCCAGTCCACGCCGGCGGGCTTGTCCAGCAGGCCCATCAGGCCGGTCATGCCGGGGATCTGCTTGACATACTTCAGCGGGATGGGATCGATCTTGCTGCCGTACCAGCGGAATGTCATTTTCATACTTTTTCTCTCCTTTGTCGGGTGTCCGGGAAGATCCCGAGAGTAGATGGCTTTCTAAAGGATATTAAACCCCAAAAACCGCAAAAAGTACAGTAGTTGGTCGCGGATCGACTGAAAAAAGGCGCGGGCGGCCGCGGCGTATGTCTAAATGGGTCGGGATCCCCGTGAGGTGGGGAGGTTTCGTTTGCGGGATAAAAAAATCCTTGCAAGCTATCGCTTGCAAGGACCGCGCAGAGTTAGGGATTCGAACCCTAGTACCGCTATCAACGGTAACACGATTTCCAGTCGTGCGCCTTCGACCACTCAGCCAACTCTGCACCCGTGGGCCATCTCTCGACGGCAAGCGATATCTTACCATAGTTTACGGGAGATTGTCAAGCGTTTTTGCAAAATTGGCGGGATTTTCGCGGGGGCGCGGGGCCGGGGTTTGAGGGCCTCAGTCCATCGGGAGGTAGGTGTAGCCGTTACGCTCCGCCCAGTACCGCCATCCGCTGCTGTAGCCGTAGATATACTGGACCTGGCTCCCGGCGAAGGGGTCTCCAATGATCGAGTTGAGGCTCCGGGGGAGGACGACGCTCACGGCGGCGATGCCCTGGAAGGCGTCGGCCTCGATGCGGGTCAGCCCGCTGGGCAGGTAGAGAACCGGAGTGTGGATCGCGGACTGCGCGGATACGTTGTCGGAACGCATGCCGTTAATCCCCTGTCTCCCCAGCTTGCTGGGGAGATGTCGCCGCAGCGACAGAGGGGCTGGTTTTTGCTGGCATGAATCTTTTTTGCCTGAGAAAAGGATGAAAACAGCAACGCAAAAAGCGAGAACCTTTCGGCTCCCGCTTTTGAAGGCTGCTTGAGATTACTTGATCTCGCAGACAGCGCCGGCTTCCTTGAACTTGGCCGCGATCTTCTCGGCCTCCTCCTTGGAGACGCCCTCCTTCAGGGTCTTGGGCGCGCCCTCGACGATCTCCTTGGCTTCCTTCAGGCCCAGGCCGTCGATGACCTCGCGGACCACCTTGATGATGGCGATCTTCTTGGAGGCGTCGAACTCCTTCAGCACGACGTCGAACTCGGTCTTCTCCTCCTCCGCGGCGGCAGCAGCGGCAGGAGCGGCACCGCCGGCAACGGCGATGGCGCCGGTCACGCCGAACTTCTCCTTCAGCGCGTCAACCAGCTCCTTGACTTCCATCAGGGACATCTTCTCAATGGCTTCGATGATGGCTTGGATATCCATTTTGTTTTCCTCCATATTTTTTCATTTCAGGCAGCGTCTACGCTGCGGTGGGGATCAGGCGGCCTCCTTCTGCTCGGCGATCTGATCCAGCACGGCCACCAGGCCGGAGATGGGGCTCTGCAGGCAGCCCACCAGGGTCGCCAGCAGCTCGTCGCGGGTCGGCATCTTGGCCAGCTGCTGCATGGTCTTGACGTCCGCGGCCTTGCCCTCGAACACGCCGCCGATGACCTTCAGGCTCTGCAGCTTGTTCTTCTCGATGAATTCGGTGATGATCTTCGGGCCGGAAACCGGGTCCTCCTTGGAGAAGACGAACGCGTTCGGGCCGTTCAGCAGATCGTCCACGCCCTCGATGCCAGTCTGCTCAAGACCCAGCTTGAACAGGCGGTTCTTCAGCACGGAGTACTGCACGCCCTTCTCGCGGCACTGCTTGCGCAGGTCGGTGACCTGAGCCACGGTCAGGCCGGTGTAGCTCACCACGGTGATGGACTGGGCGGCCTTGATGTCCTCGACGATCTGGGCGACCGCTTGCTCCTTCAACTCACGATTCTTGCTCATTGCTTCTGTTGCACCTCCTCACGGTTTGGGAGTGAAAGAAAACCCTCGCGAAAGGCGCGAGGGATGAGCATACGTCTATCCTTCACACCTCGGCAGGCGGAGCGGAGCTCCCTTAAGATCCTCGCGGATCACCGGCTGTCTTCGGCAATGGTTTCTTTATCAAACCTCGGCTATTCTACACGAAACCGGGGCAGGTGTCAAGGCTTTTGAGAAGGGTTTTTACATATCTGAGTATTTGGGCGAAGATGGATGCAGATGAAGGGCCGGGGACCTCATCCACCATCGCCCCGCGGAGGGCGATGGTCCCCCTTCCCCTGAAGGGGAAGGTTTTTGATTGACTGCACGTTTGGGATTCATTCATATATAGCTTATTCCTTATCCAACACACGGTGCTGCTGATGGAATCTCATTAACAAGGCAAATGTACAAAGCCCTACCTTCCCCTTTAGGGGAAGGGGGACCGCCGTAGCGGTGGATGAGGTTTGCACCCGAAGCGATGGAAGAAGTCAACGGCGGGCTTTCAAATAAAAAGGCAGGCGGAAATCCTCCGCCTGTCTTCAAAAGGGCGCTCAGCCGATGATCTCGCCCTTGGCGTTGAACAGGGGCAGCTTCTCGAGGTAGATCAGGTCCGCCCGCTTCTGGGCGTCGCCCTCGGCGAGGATGGCCATGCGGCCCACGATCTCGCCGCCGACCACGCTCACCAGCTCCTCCAGGGCGCGGAGGGACTCGCCGGTGGAGATGACGTCGTCCACGATCAGGATCCGTTTGCCCTTCATCAGGGCGGCGTCCTCGCCGTCGAGGAAGAGCTTCTGGGGCTTGGCGGTGGTGATGGAGCGCACCTCGGCCTCCACCACGTCCTTCATATAGAGCTTGACGCCCTTGCGAGCCAGCATCCACTTCTTGTCCCCGTGCTGGCGCGCCATCTCGTAGGCCAGCGGGATGCCCTTGGACTCGGCGGTGATGATGTAATCATATTCCGGGGCGCGCTTGAGCAGCTCCGAGGCGCAGGCCACGGTCAGCTCGCAGTCGCCGAAGATCACGAAAGCGCCGATATAGAGGTTCTCGTTGATGGGGCAGAGGGGCAGCTCGCGCTTCAGCCCGGCGACGGTCATGGGATAGGTCAGCATGCACATCATCCTTCTTTAATCTCTTTCATATTCGCAAGGATTCCCTGCACCCTATTTTATGCCGAACGGCCCGGCTTGTCAACGAGCATCGGCGATTTTCAGCCCAGGGCGGCCAGGCGCTCCATGGCCTCCATGGTCTTCTCATAGGTGTTGAAGGCAGTGAGGCGGAAATACCCCTCGCCGCTGGGGCCGAAGCCCGCGCCCGGCGTGCCCACCACCTGGCATTTCTCCAGCAGCAGGTCGAAGAAGGCCCAGCTGTCGATCCCCGCCGGGGTCCGGAGCCAGATATAGGGGGCGTTCACGCCGCCGAAGACGCGGTAGCCCTGGGCGGCCAGGCCCTCGCGGATGGCCCTGGCGTTGCGCATATAGGCGTCGATGGTCTCCCGGATCTGCGCCTGGCCCTCGGCGGTGTAGACCGCCGCCGCCGCCCGCTGCACGGGGTAGCTGACGCCGTTGAACTTGGTGGCCATGCGGCGCTTCCACAGGGCGTTGAGCTCCACGGGCGCGCCGTCCGCGCCCTGGCCCCGGACCTCGTGGGGCACGACGGTCCAGGCGCAGCGCGTCCCGGTGAAGCCGGCGGTCTTGGAGAAGGAGCAGCACTCGATGGCGCAGGCCTTCGCGCCCTCGATCTCGTAGATCGAGCGCGGGATGTCCTCCTCGGTGATATAGGCGCGGTAGGCCGCGTCGTAGACGATCACCGCGCCGTGGGCCAGCGCCCAGTCCACGAAGGGCTTGAGCTGGGCCCTGGTCAGCACGGTGCCGGTGGGGTTGTTGGGGTAGCAGAGGTAGATCACGTCCACCTCCCGGTCCGGCAGGGGCGGCACAAAGCCGTTCTCCTCCGTGCAGGGGAGATAGCACAGCCGCGTCCACCGCCCGTCCCGGAAGTCGCCCAGCCGGCCGGCCATGGCGTTGGAGTCCACATAGACCGGGTAGACCGGGTCGGTCACCGCGATGCGTGCGTCGGCGGAGAAGAGCTCCTGGATGCTGCCCACGTCGCACTTCGAGCCGTCGGAGATGAAGACCTCGTCATAGTCCAGCTGGATGCCCCGGGCGGCGTACTCGCCCTCCCGGATCGCGTTGACCAGGAAGTCGTAGCCGAAATCGGGACCGTAGCCGCGGAAGGTCTCCTGCACGCCCATCTCCGCCGCGGCGGCCCGCATCGCGGACACCACCGCCGGGGCCAGGGGCCGCGTCACGTCGCCGATGCCCAGGCGGATCACCTCGCGCTCCGGGTGGGCCGCCTGGTAGGCCTTGGTGCGCCGGGCCGTCTCCGCGAAGAGGTACGAGCCGGGGAGCTTCTGGAAGTTCTCGTTGATTTTCAGCATCTGTCTCAGCCTTTCTCCGGCCATTCGCCGTCAAATACAAATTCCGCCGGGCCCTCCTGATAGACCTCGCCGTCCGCCTCCCAGCTCACCCGGAGGGCGCCGCCCGGGAGCCGGATCTCCATGGCGCGCTCGCCGCGCCCGGTCTGGGCCGCGGCGGAGAGCACCGCGCAGGCCCCGGTGCCGCAGGCCAGGGTCTCGCCCACGCCGCGCTCCCACACCCGGACCCGGCAGGCCTCCCGGCCCAGCATCTCGACGAACTCCACGTTCGTGCGCCTGGGAAAGAGGGGATGCCGCTCGATCGCCGCGCCCCAGGTCTCAAAGGGGATCCCATCCAGCGCCGGCACGAAGATCACGGTGTGGGGGTTCCCCATGGAGACGCTGGTCGCCCGCAGCGGCGCGCCCGCCGCCTCCAGGGCATAGTCCACCGCCGTCTCCTGCGGGAGCAGAACCGGCACCGCCGCGGCGGAGAAGTCCGGCCGGCCCATGCTGACCCGCACGTGCCCGACCCTGCCGTCCGAGACCGTGAGCCACAGGCGGCGGATCCCGGCCCGGGTCTCCAGGGTCAGCTCGCGCCGGCGGGTCAGGCCGCGCTCATAGACATACTTGGCCACGCAGCGGGTGGCGTTGCCGCACATCTCCCCCTCCGAGCCGTCGGCGTTGAAGATGCGCATGGCAAAATCCGCCTGCTCCGAGGGCCCGATCAGCACCAGGCCGTCCGCCCCCACCCCGAAGTGGGGCCGGGACATCGCCGCCGCCAGGGCCGACGGGTCCTCGACCCGCTCGTCAAAGAGGCTGACATAGAGGTAATCGTTGCCGATCCCCTGCATCTTGGTAAAGCGCATCCGCACCACCTCCGGCTCTCGCCTGCCTTGCCCGCCCGCGGCGGGACAGCCGAAGTATACCCTACCGGACGGCTGCTCCGCAAGAAAAATGCAGGAAAAACACAATCGGCGCGAAAACACCGTGAAAAGAAATGTAAACATATCTTAACACTTCCTTCTTTGACACCATGTAACCGCCATGTTACAATGATGAAGGCAGAAATCCATACCATCAAAATGAATCAAAAATGGAGGTTTTTTGTGATGAAAATGAACCGTATCTTCGCGCTGGCGCTGGCTTTGGCGCTCGTGCTCTCCTTTACGGCGGCGGAGGCGGCCGTGATCCCCGGCCACCGCGACGCGATCCCCGGCCTGCCCGAGCTGCCCGCCATCCCGCTGATGAAGACGCGGGTCACCGGCGCCCATGAGCTGATCACCCTGTCCGAGCCGGTCGAGGCCCTGACCGCCTGGTTCGACTGGATGCCCGAGGAGGTCACCCTGCTGGACGGCACTCTGGGCAACCTGAACCTGGCCGGCCGCACCATGCTGGTGGGCACCTCGCCCTACGGCTCCTACGGCAAGCCCGTCTACACCGGCAACCCGCCCCAGGCCTCCACGGTCATCTCCGGTCCCATCCATATCAAGGAGGGCGCCTATGTGGAGAAGACCTGGACCGACAAGTACGGCTTTACCTACGTGGGCAAGTTCGGCTACCGCGACCTGAACCTGGAGCGTAACGGCCACCAGCTGGGCACCTTCGCCTTCAGCGTGGCGACCAAGGACGGTCTCGAGGTCTACTATGACCGCTACGGCAAGCCCACCATCATCATCGCCCCCTACACCGGCACGAGCTTCTTCAGTGCCGAGAACCCCGCCAGCAGCGGCTGCGTGGTCTGGTCTGTCCGGATCTACGGCGCCGCCAAGCGCCGCACCTGGTGCCTGAGCAGCATCACGGAGAACTTCGACGAGGGCAACGTCGCCAGCATCACCGCCTACTACAAGAACGGCAACGGCGAGCTCCTCGACTGGTATATCCGCAGCCGCTGAGCCGCGCCGAGCTTCTCTGCCGCCCCTCGCCGGGTGGCGTCCGCCTCCCCTGAAATAGCCATAAATAGTACGAAGTACTATTTAACACGATGAATGAAAATACTTCGTGTTTTCACAGTAAGGGGAGGCTTTTTTTGCGCCCTCCGCCCGGCGGCATGGCGAAAAGATTCATGCTCTGTTCACAGATGATTGCCAGATTTTTACTCTTTGTGCCAAAAAGCACATTGACAAAGATATTGCAATCCGATACAATAAACTGTGTCAACTGAAACAACCATGAATAGTACGAAGTACTATTTATCACGGTGAATGAAAATACTTCGTGTTTTCACAGTCAGAAGGACAGAGAAAAGGAGGTTCCCCATGCCGGCACAGAAGAAGAAAATGCTGATCCTGGCGATTCTCGGGATCCTGCGGGACGGCACCGATCCGACCCATCGGATCCGGCAGGCTGAGATCATGGAGCGGCTTGAGCGGGACTATGCCCTGACCGCCACCCGGAAGAGCGTGCGGAAGAACCTCGGAGACCTGCAGGACGCGGGCTACCCCGTGGTTTTCAACAAGGGCTGGTATTACGATCCCCTCTTTGACTGGCAGGATCTGGACCTGCTGGCGGCCAGCGCCGCGGTCTCCAGCCTGTCGGCGGAGCGGCGGAACCGGATCATCAGCCGCCTGGAGAAGCTGGGCGGCCCCTACTACCATGTCACACCCTCCTTCGGCGGGGCGCACCCGGTGAACGCCCAGTCCAGCTATACCCTGGATCTGGCGCGCGCCGCCATCGCCCAGGAGAAGCAGATGAGCTTCCGATACGGGGACGCCGACATCGACCGGGAGGTCTATCCCCGGCTGGACGAGAGCGGCAAGCCCATCCAGTACAGGGTCAGCCCCTACCGACTGGAGCTGGTTGGCGGGCGCTTCAGCCTGATCTGCAGCATGGATCGGGAGAAGCTCGTCGCCTTCCGCATCAACCGCATCCTGGACGCCCGGATCCTGAAGGCGGACAGCCGCCCCATCGACACGGTGGAGAACACCGCGGATCCCCTGGAGAAGGATCGACTCCTGCCGATGCTGGCGCAGGGCATCACGGGCAAGCCGGTCCGCACCCGCTTCGTCATGCCCCGCAACCGCCTGACCGATCTCTTGGACTGGTTCGGCATCAACGCCCAGATCGAGGGCGCCACGGACACGGAGATCACCGTGTCGGTCCTCGCGGTCCCCGCCGAGCTGGAGATGTGGCTCCGGCACCAGGGCATCGAGATCCGGAAGATCTGAGCGCGACCCCTCGCGGCCCCCTCCGCTGTCGGCGGAGGGGGCGCTTTGGTCCGCGCGGGGCGCGGAAAAGCGAGAAATCTCGCGCGAAAGGCTTGCATTTTCCGTTTTTTTTGCTATGATAGCTCCTGAACGTTCACGGTGATGGGGACGGCGCGAAGGGATAACCCGAAGCGAGCCGGGGAGGGTGCGAGCCCGGCGGGGGAAGCTTCCGCGCGGATCACCCCGGAGTGAGGCGGCCCGACGGACGTAGGGCGGCCCGGGCGCTCCCGATACAGGGCAGGCGGGTCCGAAAAGGGGCCTGCGCAGAGTGGGCGGCGCGGCGCGCGCGGCCAATGCGGGTGGTACCGCGGATGAGCAATGAGACTTCATCCGTCCCGGCAGAAGGAAAAGCCGGGGCGTTTTTATGTCCCGACAGGACAGGCCCCGCCCCGCGGCGGGGCGGCACAGCGAGGAGGAAGCACATGTATCACAAGGTATTGACGGACATGAAATTTGTCGAGCGGGAGCGGCAGGTCATGGCGATGTGGAAGGAGCGCGACACCGTGCGGCGCTACTTCGCCCTGAGACGGGGCGCGCCGACCTGGACCTTCTTCGACGGCCCGCCCACGGCCAACGGCAAGCCCCACATCGGCCATATCGAGACCCGCGTGATCAAGGATCTGATCCCGCGCTACTGGACCATGAAGGGCTACGACGTGACCCGCAAGGCCGGCTGGGACACTCACGGTCTGCCGGTGGAGCTGGAGGTGGAGAAGCTCCTGGGCCTGGACGGCAAGGATCAGATCGAGCAGTACGGCATCGAGCCCTTCATCGGCAAGTGCAAGGAGAGCGTGTGGAAGTACCTGCACGAGTGGGAGAAGATGTCCGACCAGGTGGGCTACTGGGTGGACATGGAGCACCCCTATGTGACCTATCACAACGACTATATCGAGAGCGAGTGGTGGAGCCTCAAGGAGATCTGGAAGAAGGGCCTGCTCTACCAGGGCCACAAGATCGTCCCCTACTGCCCCCGCTGCGGCACCGCCCTGTCCAGCCATGAGGTGGCCCAGGGCT
>CAMVAJ010000081.1 GCA_947165425.1 uncultured Clostridia bacterium | reverse complement strand
GGTGCCCGGCGCGGTGGTGACCATCTCCTATGAGTCCGAGGACGGCAACCTCTGGATCGTGATGCCCGACGCGGCCGCCGGCTGGAGCCGTGTGGGCGACGGCGGCAAGGACGTGGCCGACGGCCACATCGCGCAGGTCACCTACGAGCAGATCGCCGAGATCTGCGGCGAGGACAAGGCCACCTGGGGCGCCCGGATGCAGTGCGAGGGTTCCAGCAACTGGACCGTCTACAGCGTCGCGGTGGGCCAGGCCATCAAGTAATCCAGACAGCCATTCAATGTTTCACGGTCATCCTGGCCGGCGGCGGGCCGGATCCATGCCCGCCGCCCGGCCGAAACACAAAAATGAGGAGGCTTTGAATCCATGAAGCGCATTGTTGCGACCGTTCTGACCCTGGCGATGCTCCTGGGCATGCTGGGCACTGTGGCCTTTGCCGACGAGCCCCGTCACATCACCATCGGCCTGTGGTGGGATCTCTACTATGACTCCAACGACACCGACTGGTCCGACAACCCCGCCGCCACCGGCAAAGAGACCGACATCATGCGGTTCGAGAACGTGAAGGAGATCGAGGAGAAGTACAACGTCACCTTCGAGTTCGTGAACCTGACCTTCGCCGGCACCCAGGACTCCATCAACAACTCCATTCTGGCCGGCGACCCGGACTGCGACGTCTACATGGTCGAGCTGGGCTGGGGCGTGCCCGCCGTGATGAACGGCCTGGCCGTGGACCTGCGCACCGTGCTGGATCCCGACGATCCCCTGCTCAAGCATGAGGACACCGTCCTGAACTACACCTCCCTGCCCGGCGATCCCGTGTACCTGCTGACCGTCAACGCGGCGGAGGATCAGGTGGCGGCGACGATGCCCCTGGCCTTCAACCTGCAGATGATCGAGGAAGCCAACCTGGAGGATCCCCGTGAGCTGGCCGCCCGCGGCGAGTGGACCTGGGACAAGTTCCGTGAGTACTGCGCGGCCCTGACCAAGGACACCGACGGCGACGGCGTCACCGACGTCTACGGCTACGGCGCCTGGCACGGCGACTTCCTGCCCTACTGGTGCTTCTCCAACGGCACCAACATCGCCTCTTCCCCCACCGAGAACTTCTCCTCCCCCGAGGTGGGCGAGACCCTGAAGTTCCTGCAGGATCTGTATCTGGACGGCCTGGCCTATCCCTTCCCCGAGGAGAACGGCTGGGACGTGTGCCGCTGGCTGTATCGCGACAAGAAGGTCGCCTTCACCACCACCGCCGCCTGGATCATGGCCAACTATGACGACTATAACTGGGACGGCCAGGCCGAGTCCACCCTGGACTTCGACATGGTGTTCGTCGACTATCCCACCGGCCCCTCCGGCGATCCCGAGACCAACGCCACCAAGGTGGCCGCCGGTTCCTACTGGTTCATCCCGTCCAGCACCAAGGATCCCAAGCTGGTCTACGACGTGTTCCGCGCCTACCAGAACTGGTATCATGACGACGTGAGCCTCCGCGACGACCCCGAGGAGCTCGAGTGGTGGTACACCACGACCTCCGACAAGCTGGATCTGCAGGACTGGAACTTCGAGCACATGATGAAGATGGGCGAGAAGCAGGACGTCGACTTCCTGAACGTGTTCTACAACGACATCGACTGGACCGGCTTCTACACCGGCGCCTACACCCCGGCGCAGCTGCAGGAGCAGTACAAGCAGGTCGCGCAGGACGCGCTGGACAATATCTTCAAGTAATCTCTGACAGCCCAACCCAGGGTCTGCGCCGCGCATACGTGAAGGCGTATGCGCGGCGCCTTTTCGCAGAAAGGATTTAGCTAAAATGCCTAAGTATCAGATTTACGCGCCCGCCCTGGACAACATGCCCTGGCAGGACCGCCCGGACGAGCCCTCCAACTCCCCCCTGTGGCGCTGGAGCGAGAACCCCGTCATCAACCGCAACCCCATCAAGGGCGTGGCGCGCATCTTCAACAGCGCGGTGATGCCCTACGAGGGCAAGTACATCGGCGTCTTCCGCGGCGAGCAGTGCGACGGCGTGTCCTTCATCTATCTGGGCCGCTCCGAGGACGGCCTGCACTGGGAGTTCGAGCCGGAGAAGATCCACTTCGTGGACGAGAACGGCAAGGACTTCCAGCCGATCTACGCCTACGACCCCCGCCTGGTGAAGATCGAGGACACCTACTACATCATGTGGTGCCAGGACTTCTACGGCGCGGCCATCGGCCTGGCGAAGACGCAGGACTTCAAGACCTTCACCCGGGTGGAGAACCCCTTCCTGCCCTTCAACCGCAACGCGGTGCTCTTCCCCCGGAAGATCGGCGGCAACTTCGTGATGCTGTCCCGCCCCTCCGACTCCGGCCACACGCCCTTCGGCGACATCTTCCTCAGCGAGAGCCCGGATCTCAAATACTGGGGCAAGCACCGCCATGTGATGAGCCGCTCCTCCAACTGGTGGGAGGGCCTGAAGATCGGCGGCGGCGCGGCCCCCATCGAGACCAGCGAGGGCTGGCTGCTGTTCTACCACGGCGTCTGTCAGACCTGCAACGGCTATGTGTACTCCATCGGCGGCGCGATCCTGGACATCGACGAGCCCTCGAAGGTCAAGTACCGCTGCGCCAACTGGCTGCTGACCCCGGAGAAGTGGTATGAGGAGCGCGGCTTCGTGGACAACGTGACCTTCCCCTGCGCGACGCTGCACGACCCGGCCACCGGCCGCATCGCCGTCTACTACGGCTGCGCGGACACCTATGTCAGCCTGGCCTTCGGCTATGTGGACGAGATCATCGACTATATCAAGGCGAACAACCGCACCACCTGGGACGACACGGACCTGGGACGGCGGTAAAACCCGAACCGTCTGCCGCCGCCCGGCGATCCCCGAGGGCGGCGGCGGACGGTCTGTCAGTACAGGCGGATCAAGCGCGGCAGCGCCGCGCGGGAGAAGAGGAGCAGTGGCTATGGCGGATCAGGTGCGGATGGCGGACATCGCCGAGCGGCTGGGACTGAGCATCGTCTCGGTCTCCAAGGCGCTGGCCGGCGAGAAGGGCGTCAGCGAGGCGACCCGCCGGCGCGTCCGGCAGGTGGCGGAGGAGCTGGGCTACCGGGTGACGCCCCGGCGGCGGACGGATACCCACACGATCGGCGCGCTGCTCCCGAGCCGGTATCTGGAGAACGACACCGGTTTCTACTGGCAGCTGTACCAGGAGCTCGCCCGGCAGGCCATGCGCGAGGGCTGCATGGTGCTCATCGAGCGCCTGACCGACGCCCAGGCCCGGGAGGGGCGGGTGCCGGCCCTGATCACCGAGCAGAAGGCGGAGGGCATGATCCTGATCGGCAAGCCGCCCTTCGACTATGTGGAGCGGCTGAAGGGGAAGTGGGGCATGCCCGTGGTCTGCCTGGACTTCACCTCCCCGCATGCGGACATGGACGCGGTGGTCTCCAACTCCTTCTACGGCAGCTGCGCCCTGACGGAGCATCTCATCGCCTGTGGACACCGGGACATCGGCTTTGTGGGGACGCTCAACGGCACCGACTCCATCAACGACCGCTATCTGGGCTTCGTGCGGGCGCTGATGCGCCACAAGCTGCGCCTCAACCTGGACTGGGTCATCGAGGACCGGAACCTGGAGACGGGGCTGATGCACCCCAACATGGCCCGGCGGCTGCCCCAGAAGCTGCCCACCGCCTTCGTCTGCAACTGCGACCTGGCGGCGCGGGATCTGATCCAGGCGCTGAAGACCCGGGAGCTGCGGGTGCCGGAGGACATCTCGGTGGTCGGCTACGACGACTATCTCCCCGGCGAGGGGATCGAGCCGCCGCTGACCACCTGGGGCGTGGACATGACGGAGATGGCCCGGCAGACCATCGGCCTCTTCCTCGCCCGCAGCCGCGGGGAGATCATCAAGCCCACGGTGCGGCTGGTCTGCGGCCAGCTGGTGACGCGGCAGAGCGTGGCGAACCGATAAGCGCGGGAGGGACAGACAATGCTCAGGCTCAATCCACTCTTCTCCGACGGGGCGGTGCTCTGCCGGGGGAAGGAGATCCCGGTCTTCGGCGAGGCGGCGGACGGCGTCCGCGTCACGGCGGCGCTGCGGGACGCCCGGGGCGCGCTGCTGGGCGAGGGCGCGGCGACGGCGGCGGAGGGCCGCTTCCTGCTCTGGCTGCCACCCCAGGCGGCGCAGACCGGCTGCGAGCTGACGGCCAGCGCGGGCGGCGAGACGGTCCGCTGCCGCGACGTGGCGGTCGGGGAGGTTTGGCTGGCCGGCGGACAGAGCAATATGGAGATGGCCCTGGTCAACGCGGACGGGGGCCCGGCGGAGATCGAGGCCCACGACGACGGGCTGCTCCGCTTTTTCGAGGTGCCCAAGTGGGCGCGGGCCTGCCCGGAGGCGGAGGCGGCCTTCCGGGGGACGGCCTGGCAGAAGATGACCCCGGGCAACGCGGGCTGGGTCAGTGCCGTCGCCTACTGGTTCGGCAAGCGCCGGCGCGCCGATCTCGGCGTGCCGGTGGGTATCATCGACTGCTGGTGGGGCGGCACCTCCGTCACCTGCTGGCTGGACGAGGAAACCCTCGCGGCCACGGCGGCGGGGCAGGCCTACCTCGACGAGTGGGCGGAGAAGAGCGCGGGCGTGACCATGGAGGCGTATCTCGAGGCGGAGAAGGCCTTCATGGACGGCATGGACGTCTGGAACCGCCGCGTGGCCGAGGTGAAGGCCAAGCTGGCTCCGGACGCGCCCTGGGCGGCGATCGAGGCGGAGGCCGGGCCCTGCCCCTGGTATCCGCCCTACGGCCCCGGCTCCCAGTACCGCCCGGCGGGCCTCTACCACACGATGCTGGAAAAAATCATGCCCGTGGGCTTGACAGGGGGGTTATACTATCAGGGGGAGGAGGACGCCTGCCGGACGGACCGCTACGACCTGCTGATGGGGCAGCTCATCGGCCTGTGGCGGCGGGACTTCCGGGATGACGCCCTGCCCTTCCTGTATGTCCAGCTGCCGGGCTGGGGCGGCGCGGGGGACCATGAGGCCTGGCCGCGCCTGCGCTGGCAGCAGGAGCAGGTCTGCCGGGCCCTGCGGCGCACCGCCCTCGCGGTGACAATCGACCTGGGCGACCGGGAGAACATCCATCCCACCGACAAGCGGCCCGTGGGTGAGCGCCTCGCGGCGCTGGCGCGGCGCGTGGTCGACGGGGCGCAGGCCCCGGAGAGCCCGCGCGTCACCGGCATCGCCCTGCGGGGGCGCGAGGCGGTGCTGACCCTCTCCGCGCCGGTCGCGGGGAAGCCCGACGGCTTTGAAACCCTGGCCCCGGACGGGGTCTGGCTGCCCGCGCGGGCGGAGGTGGCGGGCGACCGGATCACGCTCCGGGCGGAGAACGAAATCCGGGCGGCCCGCTACGCCTGGCTGGACTGGCCGGAGGTCAGCCTGGCCGGGGCGGACGGCCTGCCCCTGGCCCCGTGGAGGAGCATGATATGAAGACAGCCTGTTCCGAGCCCATCTCCGTGCGGCAGATGCGCGTGACGGATCCCTTCTGGCTCCGGGAGATGGAGCTGGTGCGCCGTGAGGTGATCCCCTACCAGTGGGACGCGCTGAACGACCGCGTCCCCGGGGCGACCCCCAGCTGGTGGATGCACAACATGAAGGCCGCCGCCCGGGCCAACGCGGCCCGTCGGGCGGGCAAGACCTGGCAGGTGCCGCCCATCGGGCGGGAGCTGCGCTTCGTCCCCCTGCCGGAGGAGGGGCAGACCCCGGACCCGGACGCTTTCTACGGCTTTGTGTTCCAGGACTCGGACGGCTACAAGTGGATCGAGGCGGTGGCCTACCAGCTGATGCGCCGCCCGGACGAGGCCCTCTACCGCTGCGCGCGGGAGGCCGTCGAGGCGATCTGCGCCGCCCAGGAGGACAGCGGGTATCTCGACACCTACTACACCCTCGGCCGGCGGGAGATGGCCTTCTCCAACCTGAAGGACCACCACGAGCTCTACTGCCTGGGCCACCTGACCGAGGCGGCGGTGGCCTGGCACCAGGCGACCGGGGAGCGGGAGCTGCTGGACGCGGCCTGCCGTTTCGCCGACCACGTGGCGTCGCGCCTGGGCCGGGAGCCGGGCAAGCGCCGGGGCTACCCGGGGCACGAGATCGCCGAGATGGCGCTCATTCGGCTCTGGGAGGAGACGGGGGAGCGGCGCTTCCTCGACCTGGCGTCCTATTTCATCGACGAGCGCGGGCAGCAGCCCCACGATTTCGCCCTGGAGGAGCAGCGCCGCGCCGGGGGCGGGTCGCTCAAGGACGCCTCCGAGTACGCCTACTACCAGGCGGACAGGCCCGTGCGCGAGCAGCGCGAGGTCCACGGCCACGCGGTGCGGGCCATGTACCTGTGCAGCGGGATGGCCGACCTGGCCCGGCTGACCGGGGACGAAAAGCTTCGGGAGGCCTGCGAAGCCCTGTGGCGCTCCGCCGTGGAGGAGAAGCGCTATGTGACCGGCGGCGTCGGGGGCACGCACATCGGGGAGTCCTTCTCCCGGCCCTTCGACCTGCCCTCCGACACGGCCTACTCCGAGACCTGCGCGGCGGTGGGACTGGCCTTCTTCGCGCGGCGGATGCTGCAGATGCGGCCGGACGCCCGCTACGCGGACGTGATGGAGGAGGCGCTGTACAACACGGTGCTCTCCGGCATGGCCCTGGACGGGAAGAGCTTCTTCTATGTCAATCCCCTCGCCTGCGAGCCGCAGGCCTGCCATACCGACGGGCGGCTCAGCCATGTGCAGCCGTCGCGGCAGAAGTGGTTCGGCTGCGCCTGCTGCCCGCCCAACATCGCGCGGCTGGTCTCGAGCCTGCCGTCCTACGCGGTCACGGCGGCTGGGGACACGGTCTGGCTCCACCTGTACGTGGGCGGCGAGATCGACGTCGAGCTGGGCGGGCAGCCGCTGACCCTGCGCGTGGCGTCCGAGCTCCCTTGGGAGGGCGGCGTCTCCGTGGTGGTGCAGAAGGGCCGCGCGAGCGGCACGATCGCCGTGCGCATCCCCGGCTGGTGCCGGGAGGCGAAGGCCAGCGCCGTGACGCTCGCGGACATCCTGAACCCCTGCGCCTGTGAGCAGCTGACCGACGTGAAGACGCAGACGGAGCGGGACGGCTATGTCTATTTCACCGGCGACTGGGCGGAGGGCGACCGGATCGAGCTCTACCTGGATATGCCGGTGCGCGTGACGGCGGCGGACCCCCGGGTGAGCGAGACGGCGGGGCAGGTCTGCTTCCGCCGCGGCCCGATCACCTACTGCGCCGAGGGCGCGGACAACGCGGAGCCCCTGTGCCTGTGGCGGGTGGACGCCGCGGCGCTGGCGGCGGACCCGGATCGGATCGGCCTGGAGGAGAAAACCATCGCGGGGATGCGCGTGACCGCGCTGAAGGTGCCCGCGGTGCGCCTCGTCCCTCGGAGCGGAGGGCCGCTCTACGCGGACTGGCAGCCCGAGACGGGGGAGGCGGGGACGCTGACGCTGATCCCGTACTTCGCCTGGGCCAACCGCGGCGAGCATGAGATGCGGGTGTGGCTCAGCCGGCTGTGAACCCTTTGAACCCTAAAAAAAGCGCGCCGCGGGGCGCGTTGAATACAGGAGGAAAATACCATGGGTCATATCCAATGGAGACGCGGTCTGTGCGCGCTGCTCTGTCTGCTGCTGGTTCTCAGCGTGAGGGTCGCCTCGGCGAACGCCTATGAGATCCAGAAAACCCGCGTCAGCGCGGTGATCGTAATGTCCCAGGGCGCGACGCTGCGCTCCTCGCCGGAGAACAAGGGAAGCCAGAACAAGATTAAGGCCCTCTCCGCCAACACCATCATGCAGGTGGGCGGCATTGTCGACGGCTGGTACTATGTCTATGTCAACGGGGACTACGGCTTCGTCAACGCCAGCCCGGAGTGGACCCGGATCCTGGCCTACTGGCCCGAGGTGGCGCAGCGCGAGCGGGGCATGACCTCCCTGGGCGAGGGCCCCGGCGGCAGCTACGACATGGGCGTGCCGAACCTGAACGGCGTGCGCTTCGGCAAGGACGACACCAGCATGGTGGTTCTCTGGGTGCAGGCCCAGCTGAAGGCGACGAAAAAGTTCTATCAGGGCGACGAGTGGGACGTGACCGGCACCATCGGCAGCCACACGATGAAGGAGATCGCCGCCTTCATGGAGAGCCGGGGCTACCCCTACCACTCCGGCGAGGTGAACCAGATGGTCATCGACAATCTGGCGGACAGCCTCGGCGAGGATCTGGTGCCCGTCTATATCGGCGGCATGTATGACTATATGGACTCCCTCATGAGCGGCGGCGTCGGCGGGACCATGTTCTCCATCATCTCCAACACCCGCTACAAGACGAACGCCATCACCACCGGCGCGCGCTGGGTGCAGACCTGCCTGCGGAAGATCGGCTACTACGCCGGCGCGGTGGACGGCATGTACGGCCAGGAGCTGGAGGACGCGGTGAAGAGATTCCAGAAGGACTACGGCTTCGAGCAGCGGGACTTCGTCTCCCTGGGCGTGGCCCGGACGATGCTGGAGGTCTATTTCGCCGCGGGCGGCGATCTGGACGCCCTGCCGTGAGCGATCCGGCCGGCACGAAAAAAGCGGGGAAGCCCGCTTTTATTCGTGCAATGCTCAAATAAGAAAGCTTTATTTTGAAACCGGCCCTTCCACCGCCGCCCCGCGGAGGGCGGCGGTCCCCCTCCCCAG
>CAMVAJ010000080.1 GCA_947165425.1 uncultured Clostridia bacterium | reverse complement strand
TGAACTCGTACATGTCCATCTGCTCGCCGTCGGCGTTGGTGATGACCAGGTCATACTCGCCGGCGAAGGAGGCGGGAGTGGTCTCAGCCGGAGACGCAGGCCGTCCGCCGCGGGACTCGAAGCTGTTCACGCGGCCGCGGATCTCGCCCTGGCCCGAGACATAGCCGTTGGCCTCAATCTTGCCTGTGATGGAGCTGCCGTCGAAGCGGAGGTAGGTGCCGGAGAAGCTGCCGTCAGCGTTCACCGTGCCCTCGAAAGCGGTCATGCCGGAGTCGTCCCCCGCGCCGTGGAGTTTGCCATCCTCGTCCACGATGAACTCGTACATGTCCATCTGCTCGCCGTCGGCGTTGGTGATGACCAGGTCATATTCGCCGGCGAAGGAGGCGGGAGTGGTGCTCGCAGCGGCGGGCGCCGCGGCAGGGGCTTCCGCGGGGGAGGCTGCGGGGGCTTCCGTGGGCGCGGCCGTCGCGGCGGGGGCCGCGGGAGCCTCCGTGGCCGTCACGGGCTGGCCCGTGCTGTCGGCAGCTTCCGCCGGGGCATTGGCCTGCATGGCCAGCAGGATGACCGCCACGGCGGCGATCACCAGCAGCAGCGCGGCGATGGCGGCAGCGGTTTTCACCGCCTTCGGGACGCCGTCCTTCCGGCTGGCGATGATGGCCAGCACGACGGCGAGAAGAGCCAGCAGGCCGAAGAGAATCTGGGCCACCAGCAGGGCGGTCTGCCACCAGGGGGTGATGCGCTCGATGGAGGTGCCGCTGGAGACGCCGTTCATGGCGTTGGAGTGGACGACGGTGTAGAGAATCCGGTGGGCCGCCTCGCGCATGCCCCAGGCCACGTCCGCGTGACCCGTGCGGCACTCGTCCAGGTGCTCCGACTTCATCATGCCGTCCACCAGGTTCGTGCCGGCAACCAGCATGGCGGGCATGTTCATGTAGGGGGAGGCGGTGCCGTACCACATGTCGGTGACCACGATGCCGGTCATGCCGCACTCGTTGCGGAGGAACTCCGTCACCATGCCGCGCTGCATGCCGCTCCAGTGGTTGCCCATGCGGTTGAAGGCCAGCATGACGGAGGAGGCGCCCTTCAGGGTCTTGCCGTTGTACTCGGTGCCCGCGATGGTGATGGGCAGTTCGAAAGCCCGCATGTAGATCTCGCGGATGGACTGCTCGTTGGCCCAGATGCTGATGCCGCGGCGCAGGTCCTCCTGGTCGTTGAGGCCCACGTGCTTGTTGTAGACATAGAGGCCGTGGCTTTCCATGGCGGCGCACTCATAGGCGCAGATCATGCCGGAGAGGTAGCCGTCCTCGGAGTAATACTCGAAGTTGCGTCCGGAATAGGGTGTGCGCTGGATGTTGCTGCCGGGGCCGTAGAGGCCGTTGTATCCTGCCCAGAGGGCATCCTCGCCGATGAGGTCGCCCACGGAATACATCAGGTCCGTGTTGAAGGTGGCCGCCAGAATGCCGCCCGCGGGGTAGCACATGGCCTTGGCTTCCTTGTTCGGGTCATTGGTCAGGGTGGCCAGGCCGCGCGCGCCGGCCTTGTAGGACTCGGTCAGGCCGGAGGGGCCGTTGTGATCCAGGGTTTCCATCTTGTTGATGGACGCGATCTGGCCGGTGCGGCGCATGCCGGTGGGGATCAGCTCCGCGATCTCCTCCCAGGTCAGCTGGTCCAGGAGGGCATCCCACATGGGATCATCGTAGGGAATCTCGTTGCCGTCGGCATCCGACCGGAGCTCAATCAGGCTCAGGGGATGGCCGTATACGTCAGAAACCTTGCCGAAGGCTGGGTAAGCGCTGTTATCGGCGGGGAGCTTGGTTTCGCCCTGCTTGCCGAATTTGTCCTGATCCGCCTTGAGCTGTTCCGTCCAGTGGAGAACGACATGGTCGTCCCAGCTCTTGGGAATGGTGCCCTCCCAGTCGGAGCGGCTCATGTAGGTCACGGTGTCGCTGCCGCGGTTCTCATACTTGTTCCAGTCCGCGTATTCGAACTGGTTGGTGATTTGATAGCCGGTAGCCTCGCTGGAGGCAAAGGTTTCCTTGTCCAAGCCCAGGGTGATTTTCTCGGAGACCAGGGCGGCCTGGCCCTCGGCGTCCATGCGGCCGCCGGTGGCGGCAGGGCTGAAGCCCTTCTTCGCCAGGATGTTGTTGACCGCGTCGTGTGCGTCGCGGCCGGCGGTCAGGTAGTAGTCGCCGTCCACGATGACGTAGGTCTTCGCATTCTCGCTGTCATAGGAGGCGAACTGGCGCTCCTTGACCGGGATCACCACGGTCTGGCTCTCGCCGGGAACAAGCTGCTTCGTCTTGGCAAAGCCCACCAGCTCCACGCTGGCCGCCTCGACGCTGTTCTGCCGGTTATACTCGCCGTAGGGCTTCTGGAGGTAGATCTGCACGACCTCCTTGCCGGCGGCGGCGCCATTGTTGGTGACCTTCACGCTCACATTGTACACCGTGTCCGCACCGGAGCCGGTCTTCTGCACGGTGTAATCGGAATAGCTGAAGTCCGTGTAGCTCTGGCCGTAGCCGAAGGGATAGCTGACCGTGGCCCCGTAGTCAAAGGCGCCGGTCTTCGGCGTGCCCATGACATAGTCCTCATAGCGGCTCTCGGTGTAGCGGTAGCCCAGGTAGATGCCCTCCTGGTACACCATGTAATAACTGTCCTGCTGCTGGGAGCCGTCGTCGTTCATGGGCGCCGGCGCGCCCTCGTACGCCTTGGTGCCGAAGTTGGCCAGGGAGGGGTTCTGGCTGTGATCCGCCCAGAAGGTCGCGGAGAGGCGGCCGGAGGGATTCACCTTGCCGGCCAGGATGTCGCTGACCGCGTACATGCCCACCTGGCCGGGGGTGCCGATCCACAGCGCGGCGTCCACGCCGTACTGCGCGTCGTCCAGGAAGCCGGTCTCCACCTGGTTGGCGAAGTTGAGGATGACGACGATCTTTTTGATGGTTCCGGCGTCCTTCTCTGCCTTCAGGCCCCGGAGCAGCGCCTGCTCGTTGGGGCTGAGCTTCAGGTAGTCGCCGTTCACGGTGTCGCCCAGGCTGCCGTCCATGTCGTCCAGCTTGCTGACGGCATACTGGCCGCGGGGCATGTCGCTGCCCTCGCCGCCCAGGCGGGAGATGAACACCAGCGCCGCGTCGTCGTACTGGGCGAAGGTGGCGCCGTTTGCAGCCTTCACCGCGTCCCAGGGCGCCTCGCCGATGGTCTTCGCGCCGGTCACGCCCCGGCCGGTGGAGCCGGTGGTGCGGCGGTAGCCGGCCTGCTCCTCGGCGGCATACCAGTTCCACAGGGTCTCATTGATCTTGAAATTGCCGTTCCGCTCGAAGGCAGTCTTCCAGCTCGGCGCGGTGGAGACGTCCACATTGCCGCTGCCGGTGCCGCCGTAGACGGGATCGACGGAGGAGACGGAGAAGAGGCTCAGCCCGCTGCCCGAAGCCAGCGGCAGGGCGCCGTTCTCATTCTTCAGAAGGACGACGCCTTCCGCCATGGCCTCCTCGGCGGTCTCGCGGCCGGCGGCCATCAGGCTGTCCAGATTGCTGTAAGCAGACTTGAAATACTGGGTATCCTCGTCGCCGGTGTCCTTCGTGACCTCCCGGAAGGAGGGAGTCTTCAGGAAGCCGGAGATCTGCGGGGCGTTCTCCCCCGCGATGACGGCGCCGACCACGAAGAAGCCGAAGAGGAAGGTCAGCACAGGCACCGCAATTTTGAGGCCCTTCGATTTGACAGGCATGGCAGCGCTGGCCGCAACGGCGTTCACGATCAGGCCAGCCGCCAGCAGGCACATCACGATGAAGAAGGGGGCGTCCCAGGTGGAGTCGATGCCCACGAAAGCCGCGCTGATGTAGGGATAGAAGGCGTACACGCTCAGCGCAAAGGCCGCCAGGTGGGCCAGCGCCATGATGTATGCCCCGAAGCGCGGCTTCTTCACAAGGAAGATCAGCACAGCGTCTGCCGCTGCACCGGCTGCGAGAATCCACACGGCCGGCCAGGACATGCTGTTCATGCTGCCCGTTCCGAAGCCGTAGAGCGCGGCATAGACGGCCGCGGCAGCCACGGACAGAATCAGCCCGATGACTGCGAGGGTGCTCTTCTTGTCTTTCACGATCGTTCCCTCCTGATAAAATACTGTATGAAGGCGCCCGGACCTTCTCTTCACCGCCATTGTAAGAAGGAAGAGAACGCGCTTCAAGGGGCAGTGCATACTCTACGAATCGGGTTCATAAACTAAAAAGCGGCGGGCCTTTCTTGAAAGGGCCGGCAGAAAATGCTATAATCGGCTCAGCACGGGCCCTGCCTGCGGAGCGGCCGCAGCCCCTCCTGCTCCGGGGCAGATGTGAGGTGGATGGTTTGCGCTACGAGTATATCCTGCAGCTGGTCGTCAATCTGACGGTTTCCCTGCAGCTGATTGTATCCGGCCTTCTCTTCCTGCATCCGCTGAAGAAGCGTACGCGGTTTCCGCTTCGGCTGATTCTGTCCCTGTGCTGCTGCGCGCTGATCTACACCGCGGCGGTGTGGATGCGCATGCGGCATCCGACGCTGACCACGCGCTTTGCCATGCGGCTGATGCAGTTCTCCATGCCGCTGTTGATCTCCTTTTTCACCTGCGACTGCCAGCTGTTTGTGCGGCTGAAGGTCTGGTGTGCCGGGATCGGGGCCATGGAGGCGGGCTCCGCGGTGTATTCCCTGCTCCTGGCAGCGCTGGGGGTGGACGAGCGCACGAACATCCATGTCTTCCCGCCGGATGTGCAGTGGCTGAACTGGGCTGTCTACGTGTTGGTGCGCCTGGCGGTATACTTTCCGCTGTACTGGTATCTGGGCCGGAAAATGCCGGAGCAGCAGCACAAGAAGATCCACAAGGCCACCGTGGCGCTGGCCATCGGCTGCCTGCTTTTTCTGACCGTGCCGGACTGCGTCTCCCAGGAATACAAGGCCGTCAGCTACCCGCTCTTCCTGACCAACCGGCTCTATCTGCTGGCGCTTTCGGTCTTTGTTCTGGCCATCTGCACCAGCATTGAGTTCCACAGCAGGGTGCAGGTGGACATGGAGATCATGGACCAGGTGCTGCATGAGGAGCGCAAGCAGTATCAGCGCATGAAGGAGAACATGGACATCATCAACATGCGCTGCCATGACCTGCGGCACCAGCTGGACCACGTGGCCGGGCGGCTGACCGATCAGGAGGTCGAGACCCTGCGCGGCGCCATGGATTTCTATGATTCCAACATCAAAACGGGCTGCGAGGTGCTGGACGTGGTGCTGCACACCAGCCAGCTCTCCGCCCGGGAGGAAGGCATCGAGATCACCTGCATGGCCGACGGCGCCTGCCTGAACTTCATCCGCACCCGGCACCTGTATTCCCTCTTCAGCAACGCGCTGGGGAACGCGCTGGAGGCCGTGCGGAAGCTCTCCGATCCCGCCAAGCGCACCATCGGCATCTCCGTGGAGCGCAGGGGCAGGAATGCGGTCATCGAGGTCACCAACTATTTTGAGGGAGCAGCGCCGGCAGAGGGCAGCACCACCAAGGACGACAGGCACCGCCACGGCTTCGGCACGATGAGCATGCGCTACATCGCCGAGAGCTACGGTGGCACCACCCGGGTGCAGACGGGCAGCGGGCTCTACATGCTGGTGATCACCATTCCCATCCCCGAGGGCGCATGACACAGGCCGCGTCCGCCGGCTTCCGGAGCAGAGCGGGCAGAAAGGAGCGAGGCGCATGGTGATCCATGTGGCGATCGTGGAGGACGAGGAGATCCATCAGCAAGCGCTGCGGGAGCATCTCCTTCGCTATGCGGGAGAAAACGATGTCACCTTCGACATCCGCGTGTTTGACAGCCCGATTCTGCTGCTGGAAAACTACAAGCCGGTGTACGATCTCATCTTCATGGACATCCAGATGCCGGACCTGAACGGCATGGAGACAGCCCGGAAGCTGCGCGCGGTGGATCAGAACGTGCTGCTGATCTTCGTCACCAGCCTGGCCCAGTACGCCATCGAGGGCTATGAGGTGGCCGCGGTGGATTATATCCTGAAGCCGGTGCAGTATTTCTCCTTCGCGATGCGGCTGACCAGAGCCATCTGGCGGATCAGCGCCGAGACCGGCGAGGCCCTCACCGTCGCCAACACAGAGGGCACCGCCCGGATCAAGCTGCGGGATCTGCTGTATGTGGAGATCAACGGCCACACCCTGACCTACCACACACACGAGGGAACCGTCTCAGGCACCGGCACTCTCTCCGCGCTGGAGGAAAAGCTCCGGGGCAAGCGCTTCGCCCGCTGCAACAGCTGCTACCTGGTGAACCTTGCCTATGTGGACTCGGTCAGGGGCTACCAGCTCCTGCTGAAGGACGGCACGGAGCTGCAGATCAGCCAGCCGAAGAAGAAGAGCTTCATGCAGGCCCTCCGGGACAGCCAGGCGCAGGATTGACAGCGTGCGGACCAAGCTTCCCTGCCGCCCTTTTTCACCATCAAACAATGAAGGGGCTGTTGCACAACCCCGATAATAAAAACGGAGCTTTCGACCACTGAGGAGGTGATATGATCCCCCTGAAGTAGACACTGGAAAAGAACAAACCAATGCGCTTCAGGGGGATCATTTATGTCGAAGGAAAGATATATGGTTGATGCAAGAATCCAAGCTGCAAAGCGATATTTACAGGGGAAAAAAGCGCAAGAATATCCTATGACGTCCAAGCACGTCAGGATCGTACCCAAATCTCTGATGATATGTGCGATAGACATGCCGCCTTCAGCCATTGCCAGAATCTTTTCTTTGGCTTCTTTTGTGAGCATGAACCTGTTCGGTGTTGCATTCAGTGTGTATGGGTTTGCGTTGAGAGATTGCAGTTGCTCTTGTGTGAATACCTTCCTTGCCATGCTCTTCATCCTCCTGATTTGTACTATACCACCTCCATCTTGCTTGTCTACCGCTGATTCGCAACATTTGTGTCCTCTTCCTTGGTTTTTCGCAATTTCACGTGTCCACAATTTGGGTCCGTCGCAATTTCGTGTGTCCATTTTACGGGGTACAGTTTACGGCACGAACCAAAAGATGTCGCCGGATGTCGCCAAATGTCGCGAGACGCCCAACCCCTTATGTGCTATAATGTAAACTGTCAAATAAGGACGAGGAGAGCATCAAGCCAAGTTGCCTGGAATCACGGCTCACAGAAAAGCTGTCCACAACAAGCCCCCAACAGGCCCCTGTTTAGCCCCTGGTAGGCCCCCATTTGGCCACCTTGACGCCCCTGTCAATATGTATTATCATGTAAAATGTGAGTTTATGAGCACTGGCACACATTGAAAAGAGAAGAATGCACCCTAAGTACATCCGCAGCACCGCAGCATCAGCTTCACAGCTGGTGCTTTCTTTTTACCCATTACAATGCAAACGACAACGAGGAGGAATCAACTATGTCGCCAAAGGAAAAACGGAATATCCACATCAGCCTTAAGATCACACCAGAGGAAGCCCAAATCATACACGCCAAAATGGAGAAGGCTGGAATACATAATCTGTCTGCCTATCTCCGCATGATGGCATTGAACGGCTTTCTTCTGAAGCTCAATCTGCCTGAACTGTATCAGGCTGTTCGTCTTCTGGGAAAGCTCAGCAGCAATGTCAATCAGATTGCCCGCAGGCTGAACGAGCGCGGTTCAATCTATGAATCCGAGATTGACGACATCAAAGATCAGCAGCGGGAACTCCGGTCGATCCTGCAGCAGATTCTGATGCGGCTGAATCACCCGAGCGGATAAACCATTCAATCATTGATCCCATTCGGCACAGCATGGTGGATTGTGATATCACATCCGCCATTTTATTTTGGAGGAAAGCAAGCATGGCAGCAACCAGAATCATGTCCATCCATATCGGCAAGGGCAAAACAGCCAGACAATGCTTTACGGAACGATTGGATTACATCATGAACCCACAGAAGACAGACGGCGGAACGCTGATTTCATTGTCTCCGGCCATGACGCAATGGAGATATATGAAAAATCGAGAGATCGTGACCCGGAAGCTGCAAAACGACTTCTGATCAAGGGAGACGCTGTGGTTTCTTCGGAAGCAGCAAAGGTCTTTGCTTCCAAAGGAATCCTACTGTTAGGAAATGAATCGCAGACTGTCGGCCCGGAAGATGCGCCGATGGAAGTACATTTGATCTTGCTGGGTGCTGGCATTGTATTGCTTGAAGGCATTCGATTGGCAGCGGTTAAGGAAGGCAGATATTTTTTAAGCGCAGCGCCGTTGAATCTATCCGGGGCGGATGGCTCTCCGTGCAGAGCTTTTTTGATCGCTGACGATAGATAAATTCCAGTTTCCCGAGATGAATAGCAATCCAGCGTCGCAATCACGCGGCGCTTTCTTTTTACCCATTTGGAGGTGAATCCCCATGATCTGCGTCTATCCAGCCGACTGCACCGACTTCTCCACCAACGGCAACGGAACCCTTGCTCCGCTGTCGGCAGAGGTGACGGAAACGCTGAACGGCGAATATGAACTGACGCTGGTGCATCCCATCGATGAAGCCGGGAAATGGCAGCGGCTGGTGGAGGGATGCATCCTCCGCGCCCCGGTGCCCGCCGCCATGACGCCCCGCGTCAACTTCACTGCGCCGGGAGACGACAACCGGACGGAGGTCTGGCGGGTCAACACGGACTTCTCCGGCGCGGAAACCCGGAAAGGCACCCTGCGCCTGCGCTCCGGGCCGGGCACCAAGTACAAGGTGCTGGCGACCTATAAGAACGGCTCCTTCGTGCAGGTCATCGCCAAGACCAACAGCAGCTGGTACGAGGTAACTGCCCCTGACGGGAAGCACGGGTATATGTCCACCACCTACCTGGTGCTGGATCACACGGAAGGCTCCGCGTCCGAGGCGACCTCCTCTGTGGTGGAATCCCGGCAGCTGCGGGATCAGCCCTTCCGCATTTACCGGGTGGTGCCGGAGCTCGACAAGATCACGGTCTACGCCCGGCATGTGTTCTATGACCTGCTCGACAATATGATCAAATCCTACAAGCCCTCATCCTCTGCGGTGGGGGCTTCTGTTGTGCAGACGATTTCTTCCTCCTGCCTGTCGGAGCACGACTTCACCTTCTATTCCGACCTGGACAGCCAGGCCGAGGATGTGGAGTTTGAAAACTGCAATCCCGTGGATGCCCTGCTGGGCGAAGGCGGTGTGGTCGAGAAGTACACAGGGGAACTGACCCGTGACTGGTGGGATGTGTATGTGGTAAAGCGCGTCGGTCAGGACAGCAACGTGCAGATCCGGCAGGCCAAGAACCTGCTGGGCATCAGCTACGACATTGACCTGACGG
>CAMVAJ010000079.1 GCA_947165425.1 uncultured Clostridia bacterium | reverse complement strand
CGTTGGTCAGCTGGCCGCCCGCCTCGTAGCCCACGTATCCGGGCGGGGCGCCCATGAGCTTCTGGTCGGAGTGGCTCTGGCCGTACTCGCTCATGTCGAAGCGGACGCAGGCGCTCTCGTCGCCGAAGAGCTTCTCCGCCAGCGCCTTGGCTGTCTCGGTCTTGCCCACGCCCGTGGGCCCGGCGTAGAAGAGCACGCCCTTGGGCTTGGTGGCGGAGGAGGAGCTGAGGCCGTTCATGCCCGTCACCGCGCGCTTGACCACGTCCAGCGTCCGCTCCAGCGCCGCGTCCTGGCCCTTGATCCGCTGCTGGAAATCCTGCTTTGCCGTGCGCAGGCTCGCCAGGGAGAGCTTCTCCCAGGGGTTGTCCTTGAAGCCGTATTTGTACAGATCCACCGCCTGGCACAGGTCGCGGATCGCGCTCAGCTCCTGCTTGCCGAGGGTGCGGACGGCGTCCAGCTCGGTGAAGGTCATGCCCTCCGTCAGGCCCACGAACTTCTCCTGGAGCTTGCACAGCTCCTCCGGATGCTCCCGGTACCAGGGCATGTCCCGGCGGTAGACCGTCCCGTCGAAGAAGGTGCCGAACTGGCCGGAGATCAGCCGCATCCGCTCCTCCCGGTCCGGGGTCTCCAGGGTGATGGCCCGGCAGGAGGGGTTGTTCAGGTAGAACCAGGCGGGCAGATCGTTGCGCTTGTTCACCAGCACGACCAGCATGTTCTGCCGCTTGCCCGCCGGCGTGCGCACGGTGGAGGCGGACAGCGCCGCCTGCAGGAGCATGTTGAAGCTGTTCACGTCCGCCTGATCCATCCGGTCCGGGGAGGTGATGTAAAAGCTCGCCATCTCCAGGATCGTAACGGTGGCGGTCTCGTGCTGAGTCATGGCGCGGCGGATCACGTTCGGCGCGGTGCCGGCCCCGTTGCCCTTGAACTCGGCGGGGATCGCCCCGTTCTTGATCTCCGAGCGCGAAGCCTTGGCATAGGCCGTCAGCTGCCCCGCGTCGTAGGGATTGATCATCCCCAGGAGGTTGGAGTAGAACGCCACCGACTGCCAGCCGTTGTCGAGAAAATAAGCCATCAGATACCGGGGCAGCGGCACCAGCTCGTCCTGCCCCACGGACCCGGCCACCGGATAGCGGAATTTGTCGGTGATGTTGCCCTCAAGGATCAGCAGCGGCTTCACCGCGCTGAAGAGCGCCAGCTCCCGGTGCCATTTGGAGATCAACGGTTCCTGCATGTGATGTCACCTCATGTCCTGTTTTTCCTTTTTGACTTGTATTTCATGGATCAGCGGACTCTCCATATCGAGTTTTTCTTTGGACCCTGTCGTTCAATCATCTGAGCCTCCTGAAGCTTGGCAACAATCTTTTTCACACCGCTATAACTGATATTGCACGCCAGTGAAACCTCTTTCATCGTAGCGTTCGGATGTATCCTGAAATACTCAAGCACGAGCGTTTGGTTCTGCGTAAGTGCTTCTGAGATCGACTCCCGGTACTTTCTCGCCTTTACATAGTCAGGCTCAAACGCAAACGGCAGCGTCACAATCAGCATGCCGTCACGGAAGGAAAACGCCTCCCGTCCATAAACCCGCACAATTTGAGGAATGCCGTGCCCGCTCTGCTCCGTGTAATCGCAATTGATAAAAATGTTAAACAGGCGGCTGTTGACCGGTTTGCTCGTACCGCTGAAAAAGCCTTCTCGGCTCAGACCATAGGGTAGTCCGCCATAGGAGACCACCTCGATCCTGTCGTCAAAGAGATAGACCGCTGGTGGAATTCGCTCCGCCCAATCATTGTGCACACAAGCGTTTATCCACGCCTCCCGAAATGCCTGCAGATCAAATAGTGCAGTCTCTACGCGGACGCCTGTGGAGAGATCAACCTTTCGCGGCATCTGGAGAAGCTGAAAATAACTGAGTACCTGCTGCACAGTCAGCAGAAGGCTTTGACCGCTAAAACCAACCCGTTCATCCACAGTTGTCTTATCCACTCCGGCAAAACGTTGTATTTTGATGACCAGTTGATTCTGATCCGAGAGCAGATAAGCCAGCAGGTTGAATTTTCCCTCTCGGTTATACATTCCAAAGCTTTTCAGAAACTGCGCCGTCTGAGACGCGTGGATCCCTTTCTCGCTCAAGAATCGAACCATTCCGGAAAATGTCAGCGACTGCTCCGCAGCACTCATTTCGGTCATCACATCCGTATTTCCCGAGACCAGCATCCTGCGAAGCAAGTCTGTGCTGGCTTGTTCGTCCGCCGATGCCGTTCTCAGATAATAGCGGCCATCGCACGCATAAGGGATGTTGGAGCCCTGCGCATAAACCCGAAGGTAATCCAGTCCATTCTCATCCTTCAGCGGCTGAATTTCAAGCATAATACGCGGTTCGATCAATTCAGCTGCCCTGCTGCGAACATCCAGCAGTGTTCGCTTGCCAATATTGATTCCTTTGACAGTTCCATCATCGTCCACTCCGAAGTAGACCGTTCCCTCCGCGCCACGATTCAGCATTGCAGACAGAGAGCGAAGTCCTTTGTCCAGTTGGGAAAGGCTGAGTTTAAACTCCTGCTGCTCGTTTTCCTGACCGAGGTTCATGGTTACACCTCCCTTCGCTGTGTAAAGTATACCATAAAGGCCCTTTAAAGTCTACTTTAAAGTCTACTTTTTGGTAGCCATATCAGTAGCCTTTAAAGGGACTTTGAGGGGATTTTACACTTTGCACGCGCGAAGATAGGCCGCCTGGCCCTGCTCGAAGGCGTCCCCGCCCTCCGCGTCGATGGCGACGATCAGCGGGAGGTCCCGCAGCGTCAGGCGCTTGACCGACTCCGGGCCGAGATCGTCCCAGGCGATCACCTCGCAGGCGGTCACGCAGCGGGCCATCAGGGCGGCCGCGCCGCCCACGGCGGCGAAGTAGACCGCGCCGTGCCGTTTCATGGCGTCCACCACCTCCGGCGAACGCCCCCCCTTGCCGATCATGCCCCGCAGGCCCCGGGCCAGGAGCGCCGGCGTCGCCGCGTCCATGCGGGTGGAGGTGGTGGGACCGATGGCGCCGATGGGCCGTCCCGGCGGGGTGGGGGTCGGCCCGGCGTAGTAGATGACCTGCCCCGCCAGATCGAAGGGCAGCGGCTCCCCCTTCTGCAGGCATTCCAGCATGCGCAGGTGCGCCGCGTCCCGGGCGGTGTAGACCACCCCGGAGAGCAGCACCCGGTCCCCGGCCCGCAGCGCGCGGACCCGCTCCTCGGTCAGCGGCGTCTGAAGCTTGATTTCCATCTCTGGGTTCCCTCCTCTGTCAGAGCGCCGCCGTGGCGTGGCGCGTCACGTGGCAGGAGACGTTCACCGCCACGGGCAGCCCCGCGATGTGGGTGGGCGCGGTCAGGATGCGCACGCTCAGGCAGGTGGTTTTCCCGCCGAAGCCCTGGGGCCCGATGCCCGTCCCGTTCACCGCCTCCAGCAGCTCCGCCTCCATCGCGGCGTAGAAGGGATCCTCGCTGCGGCCGTCCAGCGGCAGCAGCAGCGCCCGCTTGGCCAGCTCCGCCACGCCCTCGAAGTTGCCGCCGATCCCGACGCCCAGCACCATCGGCGGGCAGGGGTTCGCCCCCGCCAGGCGCACCGTCTCCAGCACGAAGTCCTTCACGCCCGCCGCACCCTGGGCCGGGGTGAGCATGCGCAGCCGGGACATGTTCTCGCTCCCGCAGCCCTTGGGTGCCACGGTCAGCGTCAGCCGGTCCCCGGGCACAAGGCGGGTGTGGATCACCGCCGGGGTGTTGTCCCCGGTGTTCACCCGCCGCAGGGGATCCGCCACAATGCTCTTGCGCAGCAGGCCCTCGGTGTATCCCTTCGCGACGCCGGCGTGCACCGCCGCCTCGAAGTCACCGAGGATATGGACCTCCTGCCCCACGTCGGCGAAGACCACCGCCGTGCCCGTGTCCTGGCAGATGGGCATGCCCTCCGCCCGGGCGATCTCCGCGTTCTCCAGCAGCAGGTCCAGCAGACCCTGCGCCGTCTCCCACGTCTCCGCCCCCCGGGCCGCCCGCAGCCGGGCCAGCACATCGGACGGCAGCTCGCGGTTCGCCCGGACGCACAGCGCCGCCACCGCCTCCGTCACCGCCTCCGCACGGATCTCACGCATCCCGCTCCTCCTCCGCAAACAGCTTCTTCAGTCTCAGCGCCGCCGCCTTCACGGCGTTCTTCTTCTCCCCCTGGGCCGCGAGCGCCTCCGTCGCGCCGCGCAGGCTCTCCCCGGCAAGCATCCGCTCCACCAGCCGCGCCTCGAGGCCGACCTCGGCCGGGGGCGCCTCCGGCTCGGGCGCCGGGACCGCGTGCAGGTCGAGCACCAGGCAGTACTCGCCCTTCTCCGCCTTGGGGTTGGCTCGCAGCGCGGCGAGCACCTCCTGCGGCGTCCCCCGCAGGGTCAGCTCGTGCAGCTTCGTCAGGTCGCAGGAGAGGGACAGCGCCGCCTCCGGCAGCGTCTCCGCCACCGCCTCCACCAGTTCGATCACCCGGTACGGTGACTCGTGGACAATGGCAACCCCCGGCCCAGCGGCGATGGCCAGCAGCTTCTCCCGCAGGGGCCTCCGCTCCCGGGGCAGGAAGCCGTAGAAGGCCCACTCCCGGGCGTCGAAGCCCGAGACCGACAGGGCCGCCACCCCCGCGCAGCAGCCGGGCACCGGCCGCACCTCGATGCCCCGCGCGGCGCAGGCCGCCGCGAAGAGGTACCCCGGGTCCGAGACGCAGGGCGTCCCCGCGTCGGTGGTCAGTGCCGCGTCCGCGCCCTCGGCCAGCATCCGCTCCGCCAGCAGCTCGCCCACCCGCTCCTCGTTGTGCTGGTGGCAGGAGACCAGGGGCGTGTGGATGTCGAAAACCTGGCAGAGCTTCATGGTCACGCGGGTGTCCTCCGCGGCGATGAAGGCCGCGCTCCGCAGGGTCTCCACCGCCCGCGGGGAGAAATCCTGCAGGTTCCCGATGGGCGTGGCCACCACGTAGAGTGTCGGCATCAGATCCCCTCCCGTTTCTCGCAGACCCGCAGCAGGGCCGAGTGGGCCCGGGGGTTGCGGGCGATCTCCTCCTTCGAGGGCTTCACCGCGCCGCCAGCCAGCACCCGCACCTGCGGCTTCCGCCCGCAGACGCAGACCGGGAAGCTCTTCGGGCAGACGCAAGGGTCCTGCAGCCGCTGGAAACAGCGCTTCACCGCCCGGTCCTCCAGGGAGTGGAAGGTGATCACGCACAGCCGCCCGCCGGGCTTGAGGAGCGAGACAAAGTCGCACAGGGCCTGGTCCAGCGGGGCAAGCTCGTCGTTGACCTCGATGCGGATCGCCTGGAAGGTGCGCCGCGCCGGGTGGCCGTCGTCCCGGCGGCGCACGGCCTTCGGGATCGCCGCGTCCACGCAGGCCACCAGGTCACCGGTGGTCTCCAGCGGCCGCTCCGCCCGCTTCTCGCAGATGAGCTTCGCGATCCGGGCCGCCCACTTCTCCTCGCCCCAGTCCCGCAGCACACGGGCCAGCTCCGTCTCGGCGTAGGTGTTGACCACCTGCGCCGCCGTCAGGGGCGCGGAGGTGTCCATGCGCATGTCCAGCGGCGCGTCCTCGTGGTAGGAGAAGCCGCGCGCCGCCTCGTCCAGCTGCGGCGAGGAGACGCCCAGGTCCAGCAGCGCGCCGTCGAGGGCCGGCGCGCCGGCCTCCGCCAGCAGCGCCTTCGCGTCGTGAAAATTCCCCCGGATGGGGTGGAAGCCCGGGTACCCCGCCAGCCGCTCCGAGGCCGCGGCGATGGCCCGCTCGTCCCGGTCGATGCCGTAGAGCGCCGCGCCCTCCCCCGCCAGGCGCAGGATTCCCTCGCTGTGCCCGCCGCCGCCGAGCGTCCCGTCGCAGTAGACACCGCCCGCCCTCGGCGCGAGCCAGGCCATCACCTCGTCGAAGAGCACGGGGATATGGTGAAATGCCATCTGATCGATTCTCCTCCGCCGCGTCCAGCGGCGCCGCGGCCTCGCCGTTCTATCTCAAAAGCCCGCCGGCTTTCCATTTTTTGACGCCGGCCTGTTCAAACGAACACAATCACATCGGTTATTTTACCATAGATAGATTTGGTTCGCAACCGACAAAAGACCGCAAACCGCGAAAAAACCGTCCCACAGCGGGTGCGGGACGGCGGAAAAACGTGCTCGGGATCAGTTGGCCGGAGCGGTGAAGCTCAGGGTGGTCGCGCCGCTCTCGGCGTCCACCTTGATCAGGCTGATCGGCACGGTCTCGTAGTGCAGGGTGGTGAAGGCGCCCTCGTAGCCGCTCTCGGTCTTGAAGGCCAGGGTCAGCTCGTAGTGCTCCTTGTCGGTGGCGTCGGCCTTGACCGTCTTGGTCAGCTCCACGGACGCGCCGTCCGCCAGGCCGTCGGGCACCAGGTTCTCGGCCGCCTCGCCGGTCTTGTTGTTGGCCAGCGTGATCTCGGTGATCTTCTCGCCGGTGACGTTGTACACCGTGTAGGTGGCAGTCGCGTCCGGCACGAAGAAGTTGAGGGTGGTCGCGCCGCTCTCGGCGTCCACCTTCAGCAGGCTGATCGGCACGGTCTCGTAGTGCAGGGTGGTGAAGGCGCCCTCGTAGCCGCTCTCGGTCTTGAAGGCCAGGGTCAGCTCGTAGTGCTCCTTGTCGGTGGCGTCGGCCTTGACCGTCTTGGTCAGCTCCACGGACGCGCCGTCCGCCAGGCCGTCGGGCACCAGGTTCTCGGCCGCCTCGCCGGTCTTGTTGTTGGCCAGCGTGATCTCGGTGATCTTCTCGCCGGTGACGTTGTACACCGTGTAGGTGGCAGTCGCGTCCGGCACGAAGAAGTTGAGGGTGGTCGCGCCGCTCTCGGCGTCCACCTTCAGCAGGCTGATCGGCACGGTCTCGAAGTGCAGGGTGGGGAAAGCGTTCTCATAGCCGCTCTCGGTGCGGAAAACCAGCGTGAGCTCATAGCCCTCCCGGTTGACCCCGCCGATCTCGACGGAGGCCTCCGGGGCCAGGCCCTTCTCGCCCGCGTAGTTTTCGCTCATCTCGCCGGTGCCGTTGTCGATGACGCGCAGCTCGGTCACGGTCTCGCCGGTGGCGTTGTACACGGTGTAGACACAGTTCTCGGACTCCGCAGCGGTGTCCGCCAGCGCGGCGGCGCCGACCAGGGTCAGCGCGAGCGTCAGCGCCAGCGCGATCCAGAGATTCTTGCGCATGGATGTATTCCTCCCAGATGATACTTTTTGGAAGCCGTTTCCATTATACTATGTCACAGCTTGCTGTGTCAAGCTCTTTCGCGCCTTTGGGCTCAGAGACTCTCCCGCAGCTCCGCGACGCGCTTCTTCACGGCCTCGAGCTTGTCGCCGTTGGCGGCGAGCTTGGCCTTCTCCTGCTCCACGAGGGCGGCGGGGGCCTTGCTCACGAAGCCGGGGTTGTTCAGCTTGCCGCTGGCCCGGGCGATCTCGTTCTCGAGGTTCTTCTGCTCCTTCTCCAGGCGGGCGATCTCCTTCTCCAGATCCACCAGGTCGCCCAGGGGGATATAGATCGTGCCCGCGCCGGCCACGGCGCTGACGGTCTTCTCCTTCAGCTCGTCGGCAGAGGCGATCAGCTCGCTCCCGGACGCGCCGGCCAGGCGCTGGAAGTAGGGCGCGGCGTGGGCCAGCGTCTCCGCCCAGCCCTCCGCGGGCAGGAGCATGAGCCGCGTGCGGCGGCCCGCCTGCACGTTCATCTCGGCGCGGAGGTTGCGCACCGCGCGGATGACCTCCATCACGCCCTCCATCTTCTTCGTCTCGTCCGCGAAGTCCAGGGCGGGGTCGGCCTGCGGCCAGTCCTGGAGCATCAGGAAGCCCTCGCTGCCCGGCAGATACTGGTACACCTGCTCGGTGATAAAGGGCATGAAGGGGTGCAGGAGCTTCAGCAGGCCCTCCAGCACGTAGAGCAGCACCGCCTGCACGTTCTCCTTCGCGGCCGCGTCGTCCCCCAGGAGCCAGGGCTTGGCCAGCTCGATGTACCAGTCGCAGAACTCGGACCAGGCGAAGTCGTAGGCCTTCGTCGCGGAGAGGCCGAAGTCGCCCTCCTCGTTGTGGGCGGTGATCTCCCGCACCGCCTCCTGGTACCGGGTCAGAATCCACTGGTCCGCCGGGGTCAGCCGCGCCGGGTCGATGGCGTGGCGGGCGTCGGTGTTCATCAGCACGAAGCGGCTGGCGTTCCAGATCTTGTTGGCGAAGTTCCGGGCCGCCTCCACCTTCTCCACGCTGTAGCGGGTGTCGTTGCCAGGAGAGACGCCCATCAGGAGGGAGAAGCGCAGCGCGTCCGCGCCGTACTGGTCGATGATCTCCAGGGGATCCACGCCGTTGCCGAGGGATTTGGACATCTTCCGGCCCTGGGCGTCGCGCACCAGGCCGTGGATCAGCACCGTGCTGAAGGGCGTCTCGCCCATCTGCTCGATGCCGGAGAAGATCATCCGCGCCACCCAGAAGAAGATGATGTCGTAGCCCGTCACCAGCATGGTGGTGGGGTAGAAGTATTTCAGGTCCTCCGTCTCCTCGGGCCAGCCGAGGGTGGAGAAGGGCCACAGCGCCGAGGAGAACCAGGTGTCCAGCACGTCCTCGTCCTGGGTCAGCCGCCGGCCGCCGCACTTGGGGCAGGCGCAGGGATCCTCCCGGCTGACGATGGTCTCGCCGCAGTCCTCGCAGTACCAGGCGGGGATCCGGTGGCCCCACCAGAGGTGGCGGGAGATGCACCAGTCGCGGATGTTCTCCATCCAGTTCAGGTAGGTCTTGCTGAAGCGGTCCGGCACGAAGGCCGTCTTCCCCTCGCGCACCGCCGCGATGGCGGGTTTGGCCAGGGGGGCCATCCGCACAAACCACTGCCGGGAGATCATGGGCTCCACGGTGGTGTGGCAGCGGTAGCAGGTGCCCACCTCGTGCTTGAGGGGCTCGATGGCCTTCACCAGGCCCAGAGCCTGCAGGTCCGCCACGATGGCCTTGCGGGCCTCCTTGGTGGTCATGCCGGCGTACTTGCCGCAGTCGAGCACCTCGGGCTCGCCCTGGGCCGCCTTGCCGGAGCGGAAGAGCTCGTCGCTGGCCGCCTTGTCCGCCGCGCCGGTCATGCGGCCGTCGGGCGTGAACACGCGCACGGCGGGCAGGCCGTGGCGCTGCCCCACCTCGTAGTCGTTCGGGTCGTGGGCGGGGGTGATCTTCACCACGCCGGTGCCCTTGGTCATGTCCGCGTGCTCGTCGCAGACGATGGGGATCTCCTTGTTCAAAAGCGGCAGCACCACGTGGCAGCCGTGCAGATGCCGGTAGCGCTCGTCCTCGGCGTTGATGGCCACGGCGGTGTCGCCCAGCATGGTCTCCGGCCGGGTGGTGGCCAGCTCCAGCATCTCGCCGGTCTCCTTCAC
>CAMVAJ010000078.1 GCA_947165425.1 uncultured Clostridia bacterium | reverse complement strand
GCGACCACCCAAATCGACACCCTCTCCCTACCCGGCGCTCTTCCGATCTCGGCCGCCCGCCGGACGCGCTGGACCAAGCGCTGCGCGAGCGGATCCTTACCCTGACGGAGGCGGAGGCGGGGCGGCTGCCGGACGCCGCGGAGGGGATCGAGCGCCGTCTGCTGCGGGCGGCGCGGACGCAGACGAGCCGCGAGGCGATCCTGCAGGCCGCGAAGACCCGCCGCTATACCTACGCCAGGCTCTCGCGGCTGTGCGCCTGGGCCCTGCTGGGAGCGGCGGCGGAGCCGCCGCGGGGGGCGCTCCCGCCCGCGGCCTGGCTGCTGGGCTTCCGGCAGGAGGCCGTGCCGCTGCTCGCGGAGCTGAAAAAGCGCAGCCGCCTCCCGCTCCTGTCGAAGGCCGCCGACTGGCCGACGCAGGGGGACGGCTGGTTCGCCCTGGAGGAGCGCGCCTATGACTTATGGGCCCTCGGAGCGGGGCGGCCCGCCGGGCTGGCCTTCACCCAAGGCGTCGCGGTCCGGGAGGCGGGTGGCTGAGACGGCGGATGTTTTGCCTTTGTTTTTCCCTTGCAAAACCGGGGGAGTGGGCTTACAATGACAGAGCGATTCGGCCCCGAAACGCGCGTTGTCCGCGCCATCGCAGGATGAAAACGCAACGGCGGAGAAGCCTTCGCCAAGGGCGCGCAGAAGCGCCTTGAAAGGAGACCTGACCATGGCCAAGATTCAGATGAAGACCCCGCTGGTGGAGATGGACGGAGACGAGATGACCCGGGTGATCTGGGCCCAGATCAAGGAGAAGCTGATTCTCCCCTTCGTGGACCTGAAGACCGAGTACTATGACCTGGGCCTCCCGCACCGGGACGAGACCAATGATCAGGTGACCCTCGACGCGGCGGAGGCGAACCGCCGCCTGGGTGTGGCGGTCAAGTGCGCCACCATCACCCCGAACAAGGCGCGGGTGAGCGAGTATAACCTCCACGAGATGTGGAAGAGCCCCAACGGCACCATCCGCGCGGTGCTGGACGGGACGGTTTTCCGCGCGCCGATCCAGGTGGCCGGGATCCGCCCGGTGGTGCGCACCTGGGAGCAGCCCATCGTCATCGCCCGTCACGCCTACGGGGACGTCTATAAAAACACGGAGCTGGCGGTGCCCGGCCCCGGCAAGGCGGAGCTGGTCTTCACGGGGGCGGACGGGGTCGAGACCCGGGCGCTCATCCACAATTTCAAGGGTCCCGGCGTGGTGCAGGGCGTCCACAACCTGGACAGCTCCATCCGCTCCTTCGCCCGGAGCTGCTTCACCTACGCGCTGAGCGAGGGCAAGGACCTCTGGTTCTCGGACAAGGACACCATCTCCAAGACCTATGACGGCCGCTTCCGCGACATCTTCCAGGAGGTCTACGAGCAGGAGTACCGGGCGGCCTTTGAGGAGGCGGGGCTCACCTATTTCTTCACGCTGATCGACGACGCGGTGGCGCGGGTGATCCGCTCCAAGGGCGGCTTTATCTGGGCCTGCAAGAACTATGACGGCGACGTGATGAGCGACATGCTGGCCACGGCCTTCGGCTCCCTGGCCATGATGACCTCCGTGCTGGTCTCGCCGGAGGGCAAATATGAGTACGAGGCGGCCCACGGCACCGTGACCCGCCACTACTACCGGTATCTGAAGGGGGAGGAGACCTCCACCAACCCCACGGCCACGATCTTCGCCTGGTCCGGCGCGCTGCGCAAGCGCGGCGAGCTGGACGAGCTGCCGGAGCTGGTGAACTTCGCGGACACCCTGGAGCAGGCGACCCTCGCGGTGATCGAGGGCGGCGTGATGACCAAGGACCTGGCGCTCCTCTGGGAGGGGGAGGCGGACGTGACCAACACCTCCGACTTCCTGGACACCATCGCCGACGAGCTCAGGGACCAGCTGGGCGGCGATCCCGGCGCGGAGGAGCCGGAGGACGAGCCGGAGCTCATCACCCTCGTGGACGACGAGGGCGAGGAGATCGAGATGGAGGTGCTCTTCCGCACGGAGATCGACGAGGAGGAGTACGCGCTGCTCTACAACGAGGAGCGGGAGCTGGAGCTTGTGCTGCGCTATGTCTGGAACGAGGACGGCTCGGAGTACTCCCTGGAGGAGGCCGACGACGACGAGGTGGTGGACCGGGTGCTGGACGAGTACGAACAGGCCCTGGAGGACCTCGGCGAGGCGGACGAGGACGACGGGGAGGAGCTGACCTGAGATGGCGGAGCTGAACGAGAACGAGGAGCTCATCGAGCTGGAGGACGAGGACGGGAATCTCCTGACCTACCGCCTGCTGCAGGAGCTGGAGTGGAACGGCGTGACCTACGCCGTGCTGGAGGACACCGAGGACGAGGAGGGCTTCGTCAGCATCTTCCGGGTGACGGAGGACGACGAGGGCGTCTCCTACGACTTTGTGGAGGACGAGGACCTGAGCGAGCAGGTCTTCTACCTCGCCCAGGCCGAGGCCGACGACTACGAGGTGGGCCCGGCGGAATAAAAAAAGCCGAAGCTCCCGTACCGAAAGGCGCGGGAGCTTCGCTGCATTGTGTGTGATTTGCAGATCGGACGCTTTGCCTGAATCCTATGAAATGGGTGCCGGCGGCTTCAAAAGCCTGCCGGTCCTTTCTGATACTTCTCGGTGATCCGGGCCATGAGGCGGGCGCAGGTCTCGTTGTTGACGCCCTCGGCCCGGAGGTCGGAGGTGTCCATGGGCTCGCCCACGTAGACGTTTACGCGGTGGAAGAGGCCGATCTTGCCGTCGATGAGGACCGGAAGGATCGGAACGCCGCTGCGCAGGGCGATCAGGCCGGTGCCGCTCTCCACCTCCACCATGGTGCCCTGGTGGTGGCGCGTGCCCTCGGGGAAGATGCCCAGCACGCAGCCGGCCTTGAGCGTCCGAAGGCAGGCGCGCATGGCCTCCATGTCGCTATGGTGCCGGTCGACGATGATCATGTGCATCCTGGTCAGGATCTTGTGGGCGAGGGGATGCTTCACCAACTCCTTCTTGCCCAGGAAGACCACCTCATAGCGCCGGATCATCGTGCCGATGGCCACCGGATCCAGCCAGGAGTTGTGGTTGGCGATCACCAGATAGGGCGCGTCGAGCCGGGCCCGCTCCGGATGGACGAAGCGCACCGGGCAGAGGGTATGGAACACCAGGGCGCCGAAGGCCCGCGCAAAAGTATACCAGCCGGAGTGCTTGTCCGGACGTTCCTGTTCCGACATGTGCTCAGCCTTCCTTCTCCGCGCCGCATTTCTCCCGGATGAGGCGCACAATGGCGGCGACACTCTGGTCAAAATCCAGCTCCGTGGTGTCCACTACCACCGCGTCCTCCGCGACGCGCAGCGGATCCACCGGGCGGTTCATGTCCTGATGGTCGCGGGCCTTGAGATCCCGGAGCACGTCCTCGAAGGGCGTGGCGTCCCCCTTCGCCTGCAGCTCCCGCCAGCGGCGCATGGCCCGCTCCTCGGCGGCGGCGGTGAGGAAGATCTTGACGTCCGCGTCCGGGAGGACGACGGTGCCGATGTCCCGGCCGTCCACGAGCATGGAGGTCTTCTCGGCGATGCGCTGCTGCGCGGCCACCATGGCCCGGCGCACGCCGCCGTAGGTGGCGACGCGGGAGGCGGCCTTGCCGACCGCCTCGGTGCGGATCAGGCCCGAGACGTCCTCGCCGCCCAGGAGGGTCTGCTGCCGGCCGTCCGCGTAGGCCACGTCGAGCTCCAGCGCCCGGCAGTGGGCGGTCACCCGGTCCTCGTCCTCCACGGGGATCCCCGCCCGCAGGCAGGAGAGCCCCGCCGCGCGGTACATGGCCCCGGTGTCCAGATGCAGGATGCCCAGGGCCTTCGCGACCGCGTCCGAGATGGTGGATTTGCCCGCGCCGACCGGGCCGTCGATGGCGATTTTCATGGTAATGCGCTCCCTTCCGTGCTTACACGTCGAGGATGATCGGCAGGATCATGGGATTGCGCTTGATCTTGTCGAAGATGAAGCGGTGCAGCTCGTCCTTGATGCGGTTCTTCAGATCGGGCCAGCACTCGCCGCGCAGGTCGCTGCTGGACAGGATCTGCCGGGTGAGCTCCCGGGTGGCGTCGATGATGTCCTCGTTCTCCCGCACATAGATGAAGCCGCGGCTGACGATGTCCGGGCCGGAGACCAGCTTCGCCTCGTCCCGGTCGATGGCCATCACGACGATGATCAGGCCGTCCTCGGAGAGATGCTTGCGGTCCCGCAGGACGACGTTCCCCACGTCGCCCACGCCCAGGCCGTCCACCAGCACCGTGCCGGAGGGGACCTGCTCGCCCAGGGCGAGGGAGTCCTGCGTCATCTCGATGACCTGGCCGATCTCCGGCAGGACGATGTTGCGGCGGTCCACGCCCATGCTCTCGGCCAGCTCCGCGTGCTGCCAGAGCATGCGGTACTCGCCGTGGACGGGGATGAAATACTTCGGCTTCACCAGGGCGTGCATGAGCTTGAGCTCCTCCTGGCAGGCGTGGCCGGAGACGTGCACGTCCGCCATGGCGGAGTAGACCACCTGCGCGCCGCAGCGGTAGAGCTGGTTGATGACGCGGGAGATGAACTTCTCGTTCCCGGGGATCGGGGTGGCGGAGATGATGATGGTGTCGGAGGTGCGGATCTGCAGCTTGCGGTGCTCGGCGTAGGCCATGCGGGTCAGGCCCGCCATGGGCTCGCCCTGGGAGCCGGTGGTGAAGACCAGCACATTCTCGTCCGGGATGTGGTCCAGGTCGTCCTGGCTGACCAGCCAGCCCTCGGGGATGCGCAGCTCGCCGATCTCCATGGCGACGTTGGTGACGTTGACCATGCTCCGCCCGACGAAGCAGATGCGACGCCCGAAGCTGATGCCGGTGTCGATGATCATCTGCATGCGCTGGATGTTGGAGGCGAACATGGCGACGATCACGCGGCCCTGGGCCTGCTCGAACTGCTTCTCAAAGGTCGCGCCGACCTTCAGCTCGCTCATGGTGTGGCCGGGGCGCTCGACGTTGGTGGATTCGCACAGCAGGGCCATCACGCCCTTCTCGCCGAGGGCGGCCAGGGTCTGCAGGTCGATGATCTCCCCGTCGATGGGGGTGTAGTCCACCTTGAAGTCGCCGGAGCAGACCACCGTGCCCGCCGGGCAGGTCAGCGCGATGGCGCAGGCGCCGGCGATGGAGTGGCTGACGTGGATGAACTGGGCTGTGAACTTGCCCAGCTTGACGGTGTCGCGGGGGCGGATCACCTGCAGCGGGATGCCCGCGATGCGGTGCTCCTTCAGCTTCAGGTCCACCAGGGCGAGGGTCAGCTTCGTCCCGTAGAGGGGGGCCGGCACCTGCCGCAGAATGTAGGGGGTCGCGCCGATGTGGTCCTCGTGCCCGTGGGTCAGCAGGAAGCCGCGGACGTTCTGCTTTTTGCTCACCAGATAGCTCACGTCCGGGATCACCAGGTCCACGCCCAGCATATCCTCCTTGGGGAAGATACTGCCGCAGTCCACGACAACGATGTCGTCCTCGTACTCAAAGACATACATATTCTTGCCGATCTCGTCCACGCCGCCGAGCGAGACGATCCGGAGCTTGCTCTGCTCTGCCTTCTTCTTCAATCGATACTCCTCCTTGTTTCGCAAAAGAAACACACTTTGCCGCTCTTACACGTGCTTATCTCTCTGTGAAAGGTTATTTGATTCAGCGGTGCTTTGCGTACCGCATTGATTCTTTTCACAATTATAACAAAGCTTTGACCGGATTGCAATAAGCAATCCGGTCAAAGAAAGGCAGTTTCACGACAAAGCAGGGGAAAGGAAAAGCCCCGCGAAGCGCGGGGCGATCGCTGTTTACACGTTGCCGAAGGTCACGTATTTCTCCTTGGGCGGGCGGGCCTTCTCGGCGGAGAGCTGCTGGAGGAGGATCGCCTCCTGGCCCTCGGGGGAGGTGACGACCTGGCAGCGGGCGGTCAGCGTGACGAAGGACTTCTCGTCCGCGGGGGCGTCGCCCTTGCAGACCCAGCCGCACTTGGCGATGTCGTTGGCGCAGCAGGTCATGGCGTAGCGGCCGAAATAGTAGAAGCCGCCGGGGAAGGAGCTGTCCTTGAAGGGCTGGCCCGTGACGCGGATGGTCCTGCCGTCGTAGCGGCTCGGGTGATCCATGGAGTCCAGATAGAAGACGCCGTAGTTCTCCTCGGAGATGTCGATGACCTCGGCCTTCATGTCGTAGGGGAGATCCTCGTCGGAGACGCCGTCCTCGGTGGAGCCGTCGGGATTCTCGAAGAGAATGGTGGCGGAGGGGTTCAGCGCGCGCAGCTGCTTGCGCCAGCCGCTCTTGTTGAAGTCCGGGCCGCAGCGGTTGATCAGGATCAGATCGGCGGTCTTCATCGGGTCGGTGAGCTGCTTGCGCATGTTGGTCATATAGTTGCCGAAGGTGGTGGCGTCCGCTAAAGTGATGATCTGCACCAGCTCCCAGCGGGGCGGCATTTTCACCCGCGCCATCATCTCGATGCCCCAGAAGCTGTTGAACTCGATCATCACGCGCTCAGGCTTGTGCTCGGCGTTGAGCTGCTTGACGCGCAGGCTTGTCAGCTCCTCGGCGTCCTCCAGCTGCACCAGCACGGCGTTCGCCCGCTTGAGCAGCAGCTCGTCCAACTCCTCGATGCCCTCCTCGCAGGAGATGATCAGCGTCTTCTCCCCGGCGGTGAAGTCGGGGTCGGCCAGCATGGACTGGAGCATGGTGGTTTTGCCGCTCTCGATAAAACCGGTCAGCATATACACCGGTATGATGGACTGCTCTCTCATGAATCAACCATTCTTTCTGAAAAGCGTCTGGAACAATTCAGCCGCGGCTTTCGCCACGGCTGATGGGGGAGGATTACTCTTCCTCGTCCGGCAGATCGGCGTTGTGGTAGACGTTCTGCACGTCGTCGCTCTCCTCGAGCAGGTCGAGCATCTTCTGGATCTTGGTGACGGTCTCGGGGTCGGTGACGGCCACCAGATTCTGGGGGATCATCTGCACCTCGGCGGAGATGAAGGACAGACCCTGTCCCTCGAGGGTCTCGCGGACCGTGTGGAAATCGGCGGGCGTGGTGTAGATCTCGAAGGCGTCGTCGAGGGCCTTGATGTCCTCCGCGCCGGCGTCGAGGGCCATCATCATCATCTCGTCCTCGTCCATATCGGGCGTGCGCTCCACAACCATCAGGCCCTTCTCGTCGAACATGAAGGAGACGCTGCCGGTGGTGCCCATGTTGCCGTCGTACTTGGCGAAGCAGTGGCGCACGTCGGAGGCGGTGCGGTTGCGGTTGTCGGTGATGGTCTCCACGATGATGGCGACGCCGCCGGGGGCGTAGCCCTCGTAGGTGATCTGCTCATACACCACGTTGGACAGCTCGCCGCTGGCCTTCTTGATGGAGCGCTGAATGTTGTCGTTGGGCATGTTGTTGGCCTTCGCCTTGGCGATGACGTCGCGCAGCTTGCCGTTGGACTCGGGGTTTGCGCCGCCCTCGCGCACGGCGATGGCGATCTCACGGCCGATCTTGGTAAAAATGGCGCCGCGGGCGGCGTCGGCCTTGCCCTTCTTGGCCTGAATATTATGCCACTTGGAGTGTCCGGACATCTCGATAGTCCCCCTTCGGTAAATTTACGGGCAGATTATAGCACGGAAAAGGCGGGGAGGTCAAGTCTCCGCGGGCAGGGTATGCACGTTCAGATGCGGATAGGTGAAGGTGACGCCCTTCTCCCGGAAGACGGTATAGAGGGTTTCGTTGAGCGCGTACTTCAGGCGGATAAAGTCGGCCCCGTCGCACCAGATGTGGAAGTTGTAGCCGATCGCGCTGTCGCCGTAGGTCTCCAGCTGGAACATGGGGGCGGGCTCGGCCAGAAAGCCGCCCACCCGCTCGGCCGCGAGAAGCACGGCCTCGCGGACCTTCTCCGGCGGGTCGTCGTAGGACACGCTGAAGGTGAGGGTGATGCGCCGCTTGCCGAGGGCGGTGTAGTTGATGATCTTCTGGGTGTTGAGGGAGCTGTTGGGGATGAAGACGAGCCGGCCGTCCGGCGCCTGCAGGCGGGTGTACATGGTGCCGATCTCCGCCACGGAGCCGGAGACGCCGTCCGCCTCCACAAAATCCCCGACCTCGAAGGGCTTGGCCCCCAGCAGGATGAAGCCGCCCACCAGGTTGGAGAGCAGCCCCTGCACGGCCAGGGAGACGGCGATGCCGACCACGGAGAGGATCGCCACGAAGGAGCTGATCGGGATCCCGACGGCGTTGGCGGCGGTGACGACCACGACGAAGTACAGCACAAAACGCAGGATCGTCAGCACGATGGTGTGGGTCGAGGGCGGCAGCGCCCGGCTGTGCTTCAGCCCCTTCTTCACCAGCCGGATGATCAGCTTGACTGCCAGGATGCCGAGGACGAGAATGGCCGCGGCGGTGATCAACTGCCGGCGCTCGGCGGAGGACAGGATTTGAAAGTAGTTTTCCACGGTTTGAGCAACCTCCTGACCGTTCCCCTCGACGAGGGCGAGATCCATGGGCAGGCCTCCTCTCTGAGGTCCAATGGGATGGCTGTATTGTAAGGGCGGCGGGGAGGGAATGTCAAGCGGACAGGCGGAAATCCACGAAAAAACGTCCCGCCCAGCCGGACGGGACGATGAATCGGACTGAATTACTTCTTCGCGGGGGTGTATTGCAGCTCGCTGGTGCAGTGGGGGCAGCGGGTCGCCTTGATCGGCACCTCAGACAGGCAGAAGGGGCACTCCTTGGTGGTGGGCTCGGCCGGCTTCTCTTCGGGCTTTTTCTTCAGGTTCTTCGCGGCGTTCATCGCCTTGATGATCAGGAAGAGCACCAGCGCGGTGAGGATGAACTCAATCAGCACGCCCAGGAAGCTGATGAGGCTCCCCGCGAAGCCGGTGCCGCCCTCGCCCACCTTGGGCAGAGACTCAATGATGGGGGTGATGAAGATGTCCACCACGGAGGTGACGACCTTGCCGAACGCACCGCCGATCACAACGCCGACCGCCATGTCGACGACGTTGCCGCGCATTGCGAAATCCTTGAACTCCTGCAGCAGTTTTTTCATGGGAAAGCCTCCTTAGAAAAGTATTGGATTCGATGCAGGAAGTATAGCACAAATCCCCGGCCGCTTCAAGAGATAACACCGATATTTTTTACGAAATAATGACGAAACCATGAAGAAACGTCTGCGCAAGCCGACCAATTATGGTCAAGGAGGCGGCCGGCGAGGGGAAAGCTTCAACTATAATACCTGGTATAATGGGCACCCGGTTTGGAAGCGCCGCAAGAAAATTTGAAAAAAGACGAAAAAAGTGCTTGACAGATCGGGAACTTGGTGATATTATAGCCAAGCTGACCGCGAGAGCGGGTAGCGAGCGAACCTTGACAACGATACAGGGAAAC
>CAMVAJ010000077.1 GCA_947165425.1 uncultured Clostridia bacterium | reverse complement strand
GGCGCCCAGCTGCAGATGGACCAGGCCGAGGCCGACCGCCGCATCGCCCAGGCGAAGGCGGAGGAGCGCCGCGCCATGGCTGTGGCCCACGAGCAGGAGATGAAGGCCAGCGTCCAGGAGATGCGGGCCAAGGTGGTCGAGGCCGAGGCCGAGGTGCCGCGCGCCATGGCGGCCGCCCTGCGCGAGGGCAAGATGGGCGTGATGGACTACTACAACATGCGCAACACCGTGGCGGACACCGAGATGAGGGAGTCCATCGCCAAGGCCAGCACCCCGCCCACCGCCGTGAAGTGAGACGACCGATGATCAAGCTCGGTCAGAAAGGCGGGTGAGTGTATGGAGAGACTGCTGCCGCTCCTGATCGTGGCGCTGCTGTTCACCCTGACCTCCAGCTCCAAAAAGAAGAAGCAGGGGACGGGCGCGGCGCCCCAGACCAGGCGGGAGAGCCAGCCGGCGCAGCCGGCCTCCGGCCAGAAGCTGCCCCGGCCCGCGCCGGCGCGCGTCCAGCCGTCGGCCGTGCCCGCGCAGCCGACCGTCGCCGTCTCGCGGCATGACCACAGCGGCATGTTCGACGGGAGCATGAACGCGGATGACAGCGGCGAGGGCAGGGATCCCCATGACCACGGCTTCGCCCACGAGGTGGACGTGCCGTCCATGCGCTCCGACGCGGCGATCAACGCCTCCCTGGACGCGGAGCAGACGGACGCGCAGGAGGCGGGGGGAACCCAGCCGACGCTGCGCTTCGACGGGCAGAGCATCGTCAACGCCGTGGTGATGAACGAGATCCTGCGCCGGAAAAGCCCACGGATGTAAACAAACTGTAACAAATTCGTCACAAATACGAAAATAATCTGAAAAACTCACCCCGCGCCCCCTTGTAGGCGCGGGGTGTTTGCGGTATAATCGAGTCGTGGAAATTTGCTTATCGCGGGAAACCGCGGGATGGAGGATAGATATGGGAAAGAGACTGGCCTGTCTGGCGCTGGGGCTGACGCTCTGCGCGCTCTGCCTGCCCGCGCTGGCGGCGGACGTGGGCGCGGACCCGCTGACCTATGAGGAGCTGATGACCTGGGTGGACTCCCTGGAGGCGCTCGCGTCCCGGGAGGAGCCGATGAACGATCCCGCGGACCCGGAATCCCTGACGGAGGACGGGTACGCGTTCGTCTACGATTTCGGCATCCTCTACTACAATCAGGTCGAGGCGAACGAGGACCGGACGCTGCTGAGCGCGGTGCTCTATGACGAGGAGGTCCCGGGCCCCCGGAACACCAACACGCTCACGGGCGCGCAGGAGCTGCTGGACGCCTTCTATCTGGAGAACCCGCAGCTCGACGGCACGCCGGAGGAGGCGATGGTCTACATGACCGGGAGCCTGCCCGACGGCGTGTGGTGGGGACAGGTGCGCCGGGACGGCCAGTGGCTGGAGTCGGTCCAGTACACGGCCCACGAGCGCACCCCGGCGGGGCTGTACACGGACGCCGGCATCGTCTTCACGCTCCAGCAGAACACGGTGGTGGCGATCCGGGCCTACGGCATCGATAAGCTGATCACCGCCGAGGACGTTCAGGCGGAGCTGTCCCTGCTCACACCCAAGCTCTACGAGGGCGGTTATGTCCGCGTCCCCACCTCCGCCGAGGGCGCGTCCCCGGTCTTTGAGGAGGCAGACCTGCAGCTGGGCTGGCTGAACCTGGCCGACGCGACGCCGGAGCAGGCGCTGGCGGCCCTGGGCGAGGCGGAGGCGGACGAGGAGATCCAGCAGGACGACGGCTCCGTGCTGCGGGTGATGAGCTTTGAGGGGGCGACCCTCGTGTTCACCTCCGAGGCGCCGGGCGGCAGGCCTGTGCTGACGCTGATGACCCTGGACGGCGGCAATCTCGAGGGCCCGCGCTCCCTGCGGATCGGGGACTCCCTGACCATGGCGATGCAGCGCTTCCGCTTCGGCGAGGGCGAGTCGGACGGGGAGACCGAGCGGCTCTACGGCACGCCCGGGGAGGGCAGCTGGGGCGAGGCGGAGTACCACGACGACGCCTCCGCGGTGCTGCGCTACGCCGCGCCGCTCAAGGACGGCCGGACGGCCCAGCTCGTGGTCTCCTTCGAGATGCTGGAGCTGAGCGAGGTCAACGTGTCCATCGGGCGCTGAGCCCGGCGGACGGATCGGAATCAAGCGGAAAACCGTGCGCCGCGGCAAGGCGGCGTCGGTGACAGGGAGCAGACAGGATATGAAAATTGATCTTCAGTGCCCCGTCGAGGTCTGGCGGTATCAGCTGCCCATCGGGCCGGAACAGCCCTGCGAGCTGAAGCTGTACAACCTGACGGACAAGGTGGTCACCTCCGTCGAGCTGACGGTGATCCTGGTGGACGAACAGGGCCAGGAGATGCAGCGGATGGTGGAGCGTATTCACGACCTGCACGGGGAGGGCCGGCAGGTGTTTTCGGCGCGCATGTCCATGCCGCCGGACGCGCTGGATCCGATGCCGCACCATGTGGAGGTGTCGGTGGAGAAGGTCTGGTACGAGGACAGCTCCCTCTGGCGGCGCAGCCGCAATCCGCTGACGGAGTACGAGACCAACGCCCTGGCCCGGGGGCGCATGCTGAACAAGCTGCGCTACGTGGCGGGGCAGGACGCCATCGGCTTTCCGGAGCAGCAGAAGGCCGTCTGGCTCTGCGTCTGCGGCCGCCCCAACGGCAACGGGCAGGAGCGCTGCGTCCGCTGCGGGCGGGAGCGGGAGGAGGTCTTCACCCGCTTCAGCCGCATGGCGGTGGAGCAGACCCTGGACGAGGAGGAGGCCCGCCTGAGCGCCGCGGGCATGGGGAGCGACCGCATGGGCTCCGGCGAGGAGGACGACGCCATCGAGCGCCGTAAGCCGATGCGCTGGCCGCTGGTGCTGCTGGCGGTGCTGGTGCTGGCGGTGGGTGGCTATTTCGCCGCGAGGACCTGGCTCGTGCCCTATCTGGACTACCGCCAGGCGGCCGCCCTGCTGGAGCAGGGCGACTACGCCGGGGCGGAGACAGCCTTCGCGGGGATGCTGGACTACCGCGACAGCCGGGATCTGTGGCAGGAGGCCCGCTACCGCGGGGCTGCCCAGCTGCTGGACAGCGGGGATTACGACCAGGCGAAGACGGCCTTCACCGCCCTGGGGGACTACCGGGACAGCGCCACGCAGGTGCGGGAGGCGGACTACCGCCGCGCCGTCTCGCTGAAGGACGACGGCCACACCAGCGAGGCGCAGGAGCTCTTCACCGCGCTCGGGGATTACCGCGACAGCGCGGCGCAGGTCTCCTCCTGCGCCTACCAGAAGGCGGAGGAGCTGCTGGCCTCCGGGCGCTGGGAGGAGGCATGCGCCGCCTTCACCGCCCTGGGGGACTATCAGGACAGCGCCGTGAAGGCCCTGCAGTGCTATGAGACGCCGGCGCGGCAGGCGGTGGCGGACGAGAAGTGGGACGAGGCGATCCTCTGGCTTGAGAAGCTGCCGGCGGACCACGGCGATACCGCGGCCCAGCTGGCGAAGGCCCACTACCAGAAGGGGCTGGCGCTCTACGAGGCGGACGAGATGGCGGCCGCCGGCAGGGAGTTCCTGCTGGCGGGCGACTACGAGGACGCGGCGGACCGGGCGTTGCAGTGCATCTACACCCCGGCGGAGGAGGCGCGGGCCGCGGGCGAGTGGGCCGCGGCGGCGGAGCTGTACGCCAGCATTCCGGGCTATCTGGACGCGGACGCGCGCTGGGCGGAGTGTGTCATGGCCCAGGCGAAGCAGGCGGTGGCGGACGGCGAGTACAGCCTGGCCCTGGAGAGCCTGGCGCTGCTGCCGGCCGAGGACGAGGAGGTCGCCCGCCTGAAGCAGGAGTGTGTCTATCTCCCAGCGGTGGCCGCGGCCGGACGCGGCGAGTGGTCGGTGGCCGCGGAGGCCTTCGAGTCGCTGGGCGACTACCGCGACAGCGCCAAGCAGGCCCAGAAGGCCCGCTACAGTCAGGCGCAGGCCCTCTACGACGCGGGCGCCTTCGACGAGGCCTACGAGATCTACACCGCGCTGGGCAGCTATTCCAACGCGGAGGCCCAGGCCAAGCTCGCCCGCTACGGGCAGGCCAACGCGCGCATGACCGACGAGGACTACGCCGGCGCGGCGGCGATCTTTGAGGAGCTGGGGAACTATAAGCAGAGCGCCTCCCGCCTGCTGGAGGCCAGCTACTATCAGGCCGCGGCCTACCTGGCCGAGGGCGACTATACCGAGGCGCGGACGATCTTCATCGCCCTGGGGAACTATGCCGACAGCCCGGCCCAGGTGACGGCCTGCGACTACGCGCGGGCGGAGGCCCTGGCGGCGGTGGGCTCCAAGGACGCGGCGGCGGAGAGCTTCGCGGCCCTCGCCCCCTACGGCGACGCCATGGAGCGGGCCAACGCCCTCTGGTACGAGATCGCCCAGACCGCCCGGGCGGACGGCAATCTCACCCAGGCGGCGGCGCTCTACAGCCGGCTGGGCGACTATCAGGACAGCGCCCAGAAGCTGACCCAGATCCAGGACGAGGTCTACGGCGAGAAGGCCGAGACCACCCGCATGGCGATGGAGGACGGCGCCTACGCCGCGGCGGCCTGGCTACTGGACTCCTTCGACATGTCCGCCCTGCCCGAGCGCTATGCCTGGCTGCGGGACAGCTATACGGAGGCGTGCTACCGGGAGGGCAAGCGCCTGCTGGAGGAGGGGGAGGACGAGAAGGCATACCCCTATTTCCAGCGGACGGCGGGCTATGAGGACACCGACAGCCTGATCAACCGGACCGAGTGGAACATCCTGGGCACCTGGCGGTCCGCGGAGCGGACCCTGATCTTCCGCAAGAGCGGCACCATGACCCTGGACGGGGAGACCGCCCCCTATACGCTCGACGGCTACAGCATCCTCTCCGGGGAGGAAACCTGGTTCAAGCTCAGCCAGGTGCGCGGCGACCAGATGACCCTGCGGGACGTGCGGAACGGCGCCAACACGGCGCTCACCCTGAACCGCACCGCGCGCGACGAGCTGCAGCCCCTGCCGGAGGTCCGCTACGAGCGGGCCGAGCTCCCGGCCACGCCGACCGAGCTCACCCCCGCCCCGGAGACGGCGGAGGCGTCCGCCGCGCCGGAGCCCACGGGGGCGGAGCCGGCGAGCCCTGAAACCTGAACCTGGAGGTTACGCGTATGAAAAAATGCTTTGCGTTTTTGCTGGCGCTGGCGCTGATGTGGACCGCCGCCCTGGCGGACACGCCCAAGCCGATCTCGACGATCCCCTTCGACGAGCTGCCGCCCGTGATCTCGGGGCAGCACCACTATCTGCTGCTGTGCGTGGATCAGTGGAGCAAAAAGCCCACCAACCTGGGCAACACGGACGGCATCGTGCTGGTGACGCTGGACACCCGCGCGCACCGCATCATGCTGACCTCCCTGATCCGGGACGCCCTGGTCAACCGCCCGGACGGGAAGCCCGGCCGCGTCACCTATATCGCCAAAAACTACTCGCCGGAGGCGCTGTGCAAGGTGCTCAGCGAGCACTTCGGCGTGCGGATCGAGAAGTACATCCTCTTCAACTTCAGCCAGGTGCAGGAGATCATCGACTACCTGGGCGGCGTGGACATCGCGGTGACGGGGGAGGAGATCTCCTACCTCAAGCGCTACGCCATCCCGCGGGACTCCACCACGCCCAGGCTCTCCAGCCCGGGCACCTACCACTTCCGGGGTCACTCCGCCGTGATCTACATGCGGATCCGCAAGGTGGGCGGCGGCGGGGACTTCATGCGGACCCAGCGGGTGCGCACCGTCCTCTCCACGCTGGCCGACACCTGCCGGGAGATCAGCTACGAGGACGCGCGGGCGCTGGTGGACGTGGTGCTGGATAACGCCACGCTGACCAACATGTCCCTCTCGGACATGGTGGCGGCCATGGATCAGGCCTTCGCCCTGCGGGGCTGCACGATGGAGGAGCTGCGTCTGCCGCCGGACGGGGCGGCCCACGGCATCGACTACGGCGGCTCCGTGCAGGAGATCGACTGGCCCGTCTGCCGCGCCGCCATGGCGGACTACCTGGAGAACAGCTTCCTCGTCCTGGACGAGGACGACGGGTTCGACAGCGAATTCATCATCAAAGACTGAGCGGGCGGCAGCCCGCGTCCCGACATTCGACATGAGGTGATCCATCTCCATGAAGTGCCCCGTCTGCGGCCAGTGGAACCGCGCGTCCAACCCCCGCTGCCTGAAATGCGGCTCTTTTCTCACGCCGCCGAAGGGCTCCCAGGGGGAGCCGGCCTGGCAGGACCAGGTGAAGGACGGCCAGCGCGGCACCGAGTACTACCGGATGGACGAGTACGGCGTGAGCGACGCGAAGCCGGACGCCCGGGACACCCTGGCCCGCGAGATGGCGGACCTGAAGGAGCGGAAGGTCAAGGGCGCGCGCGCCCAGCAGACGATCCTGAACGCGGCGCCGCTGCGCCGGGAGACCGGCGAGATGGATATCCGCGAGAGCGAGGGCACCAGCGCCTACTGGCGCGTGACGGAGGGGACCGCCGCCGAGCGCGCCGGACGCCGCCGCCGCACGCCGGGGGAGCCGGTCCGCAGAGGCGGCAGCCGCACGGTGGTGGAGGGGGACGACCCGCGCTACCGCGACACCCGCTGGGACGACTCCCGGGCCTTCGACCCGCTCTGGGCGGAGCAGGAGGCCTATGCCGCGCGCTGGCAGATGCCCGCGCCGGTGCGGGCGGAGGCGCGCCAGCCGGTACGCCAGCGCTTCTTCCGCAAGCTCCTGCGCGTGCTGACCGCGCTGGTGGCGCTGGGCGTGGTGGGGCTGTGCGTGTTCTTCGGCTATCACTACTTCCAGGAGCGCGCCGCCGCCCAGCGGGAGGAGCGCCGCGCGACGGTGGTGGCCTCCATGCTGGAGGGCCTGGCGGCCCACACGGTGATGATCCCCGGGGAGGAGGGGGCGCAGATCTATATCCGGGAGCTGCACACCTCCTACGTGGTCTCCGGCGGCTACGCCACCATCGAGATCGCCGACCACACCTGGTACGACGAGCTGGAGCACGTCCGGGACGAGACCATGGACGTAACCCTGACCCCCTTCCTGAAGTCCGCCAGCGGGCGGCAGGTGCCGCTGGAGGAGATCAGCTACACCATCGACATCCCCCTGAGCCCGATCGAGCTGACGGATCCGGACGGCCTGCGCACAGAGGTCTCCTCCGCGATGTACACGATGAAGTTCACGGTGCGGCCCGGCTCCACCGTGACGGTCAACGGGCGGGACATCTCCGACACGGTGCAGGCCGAGTCGGGCGAGGTCTCCTACAACGCCACCGTGCAGCCCAGCGGCGACAATGTGTTCACCCTGGTCTGCCGGAGCCAGTACTGCCGGGAGAACGAGCTGACCGTGGTGCTCTACCGCGAGCCGCAGGAGATCCCTCTGGACCTGGCGGCGGACACCTACACCTCCACGAGCCTCAAATACATGGAGGTCAACTGCACCACCCTCCCGGGCGCGACCGTCAACATCCTCTCCCCGCACTCCGACCTCAACATCACGAACCTGAACACCACCGGCGCCTTCTCCTTCTACGCGGTGTTCGACCACATCGGCGACAACTGGATCGAGATCAGCTCCAGCTATCCGGGGAAGAAGCCCTCCATCGTGCGGTACAAGGTCTACTATCTGCCCTCGCCGGACGAGTACACCCGCAAGGCGTGGCCGCTGTACAAGGCGGAGGACTACGCGGAGCTGGTCTCCAACATCCGCATCCGCGCCGAGCGCACGCAGGTCTACGTCCTCACCGGGACGCTGCAGTACTTCATCTCCGAGAAGCCGCAGATCGCGGTGTTCAACACCTCCACCGACGGCCAGAGCCAGCCGGTCGTGGTGCAGAACGTCACCAAGACCAGCTGGGTCAAGGGACAATTCTACCGGATCTACGGCGACGCCTACTCGAGCTACAACAGCATGCCGTGGCTCATGGGGCGGTACACCTATACGAACTGACGCCCCCGCGGCCGGATGTTCAATTGCTTTTTAGACCATCTATGCTATAATGCAGCCGGAATCTACGGGATGGAGGGAAGGCTCTTGCTTGAGGATTGTCCGGTGATGACGCCGGCGCAGGCGCGGCAGCTGAGCCCGCTGCAGCTGGCCTATCTGGGGGACGGCGTGTGGGAGCTGCTGGTGCGCCGCAGGCTCCTGGCCCAGGGGCTGCGGATCAGCCATCTCCACGCGGAGGCCATCCGCCGGGTGAACGCCACCGCCCAGGCGCAGGCCATGGCGGCGCTGCTGCCGCGGCTGACCGGGGAGGAGCGGGATGTCGCCCTCCGGGGGCGCAACACGCGCCCGCATCACGGCGCGCCGAAGCACCAGTCGGCCATCGCCTACGCCGAGGCCACGGCGCTGGAAACCCTCTTTGGCTATCTCTATCTCACCGGGCAGGAGGCGCGCCTGCAGGAGCTGTTCCGCGCCGCACAGGAGGAGGAACCCCATGCCGAGGACTGAACTGAAGGTCGAACTGATCCGCCACACCCTTACCCCGGAGGAGCTGGTGGCGCTGGCCGCGCGGCTGTGTTACTCCCGCGCCACGGTGGAGAGCCTGCGGGAGCGGGTGTCGAGCCAGGATCAGACCCGCTTTGTGGAGCGGGTGATGGGGATGGGGCACGAGTCGGTGCTGGAGCACGCGAGCTTCACCTTCGCGGTGGAGGGCGTGAGCCGGGTGCTGCTCGCCCAGCTGACCCGGCACCGGCTGGCCAGCTTCTCGGTGCAGTCCCAGCGCTATGTCTCCGACGCGGAGGGCTTCAACTACATCCTCCCGCCGCAGATCGAGGCCCTGGGCCCGGAGGCCGCGGCGGAGTACAACCGGCAGATGCGCACGATCCACGATTGGTATCTCGGCTGGCAGGAGAAGCTCTCGACCGGCGAGCACGGGAACGAGGATGCCCGCTTCGTGCTGCCGGGGGCCTGCGAGACCCGGCTGCTGGTGACGATGAACGCCCGGGAGCTGCGCCACTTCTTCAGCCTGCGGATGTGCAGCCGGGCGCAGTGGGAGATCCGGGCGCTGGCCACGGCGATGCACCGGGCCTGCATGGAGATCGCGCCGCTGCTGTTCGCGGACGCGGGTCCGGGCTGCCTGCGGGGCGCCTGCCCCGAGGGAGAGAAATCCTGCGGCCGGGCGGGGCATATCCGGCGGGAGCGCGAAGCCCTGCTGGCGGAACTGAAACAGAAAAAACAGGACGAGAACAAGGAGTAACACACGATGGCATACTATCAGAAAGCCCCGAATCAGCCCCGGAAGCCCCGCAGGGAGGAAGCCTGGGAGGAGGAGGGAACCCGTTACAGCGACCGCCGGGGCGGCAAGCCCGCCCGGGAGGGCGGCCGCCCTGTCCGTGACGCCCGGCCGGCCCGCGGCGGCTTCGGCCCGCGCACGGCCCAGCCGGAGTGGGAGAGCCGCGGCGGGAAGCGCGACG
>CAMVAJ010000076.1 GCA_947165425.1 uncultured Clostridia bacterium | reverse complement strand
CCGCGCCGATATGGCGATAGAGCTCCGTCATGAAGCTCTGGCAGAAGCGCATGACTTCATTGTTGCTCTTGCCCTTGGGATCGAAATCGGAGCCGCCCTTGCCGCCGCCGATCGGCAGGCCGGTCAGGCTGTTCTTCAGGATCTGCTCGAAGCCGAGGAACTTGATGATGGACAGGTTTACAGAGGGATGGAGACGCAGACCGCCCTTATAGGGGCCGATCGCACTGTTGAACTGCACGCGATAGCCACGGTTCACCTGAACCTTCCCCTGGTCGTCGATCCACGGCACGCGGAACAGCACCACGCGCTCCGGCTCCACATAGCGCTCCAGGAGGCCAGCCGCTTCATATTCAGGGTGTTTGTCAATCACAGGCTGGAGGGTCGTCAGGATCTCTGTCGCGGCCTGGATGAACTCAGGCTGATCCGCATTGCGCTGCTTCAGTCCCTCCAGTACTCTTTGGGCATAATCGCTCATGGTTGCATCTCCTTCTCTGTCTTGAACCGCCGGCCGCAGCCGGCCATGTTGTGATGGATGGATACAGCTTGGAGTGTCTCCAAATCACGGTAGATATTTTAAACCATGAATTGCAGTTTATCAATATTATTTTTGCATTTTGTCTGTATTTTGATGGTATTTGTTCTTTTATCTGCAATTATTGGACGAACCATGATCACGAGCGAATCATTTGATACGGCATTAGCGCACTGCTTGCTGCGCCTGTTCAATTCGGTCTTTTTATTTCCGAATATGTCTCTTGAAACCGTTTTCACAAAGTGATATAAACTGCCTGCGGTCATTGCGCCGCAGGAGGGAGAACCCCAATGGAACCAAAAGCAGCGCTTCATCAGCGTGATAAATCATCTGCACGAAACGCGACCAGGGATATGACTATCGGCAAGCCGATGGGCTTGCTGCTCTCCTTCGCCATGCCGCTGCTGTTCGGCATGCTGTTCCAGCAGCTCTACAGCTTTGTCGATACGGCTATCGTGGGTCGGTATCTCGGCGCGGCGAAGCTGGCGGCTGTCGGCGCGACCAACTCGGTCAATTTCCTGGTCAACGGGCTCTGCATCGGCTTTTGCTCTGGCTTCTCCATACCCATCGCGCAGGCCTTCGGAGCGAAGGACGGCCGAGCCCTGAGGCAGAGCGTTTCCCACGCGATTTATCTCAGCGCGGGCCTGAGCCTGCTGATGGCTGTGCTGACCGCAGCCGCCTGTCCGACCCTGCTCCGCTGGATGAACACGCCCGAAGAAATCCTGCCAGGGGCTGTCAGCTATATCCGAATCATCCTGATGGCGATTCCGTGTACCGTCATGTATAACATGGCGGCTGGCATGCTTCGATCCGTGGGTGACAGCCGGACACCCGTGATTTTCCTGGTCGTGGCCTCACTGGTCAATATCGTGCTGGATCTGATTCTGATCCTCTATGCCCACCTGGACGTGGCCGGAGCGGCCATCGCTACCGCGATCAGTCAGTTCATCAGCGGCATCGGATGCATCTGGGTCATCGTTCGTCGATTCCCAATGCTGCACCCGGATCAGGCTGACATGCGTTTTGATCCCGCCAAGGCCCTTTCTATGCTGAATATCGGCCTTCCCATGGGCCTGCAGTACTCCATCACCGCGATCGGCTCCGTTCTGGTCCAGTGGTCCGTCAATGGGCTTGGCGTCGACGCGGTGGCCGCCGTCTCCTCCGCCGCGAAGCTCAGCGCCTTTTTCTACTGCCTGATCGACGCATTGGCGGCAACCATGGCGACCTTCGCCGGACAAAACGTGGGCGCCCGCAAGCTAGGCCGGATCCGGGCAGGCCTCAAGGGCGCCTCGATCATCGGCAGTCTGTACTGCCTGGCCGCGTTCGCCGTGCTGCTCTTCTTCCGCGAGCCGCTGCTGAGTATCTTCGTCAACCGGGAGACGGATCCGGTTGTCATGGAGCTGGCCAGCCGCTTCCTGCTGATCAACAGCGCGTTCTATATCCCGCTGCTCTTCGTCAATATTGTCCGTTTCAGCATCCAGGGCATGGGCTATACAAAAGCCGCGATGATCGCCGGCGTATGCGAGATGGTCGCCCGCAGCGCGGTCGCGCTCTTCCTCGTCCCCACGCTGGGCTTCACCGGCGCGTGCTTTGCGAATCCGGCTGCGTGGGTTGCGGCTGATCTGTTCCTCTTCCCCTGCTTCTTTAAGGTGATCCGAAGCCTCGCCTACCGCCTGGGCTGTTCAACCAGCGAGGGCATGCAGGAATCCTGATCACCACGTCGAATCCTACATCCGAAACCTTGGCAAACTGGAGGTATCATCCATGAAAAACGCAAGAAAGACAAACATCATCTACTCGCTTCTGCTGGGCCTGCTGGGCATCGCGCTGATCGTCTTTCAGACGACGGCAAAGCACGTGGTCTATGCCGTGATTGGCATTGGCCTGATTGCCGCCGCTCTGATCGGCCTGATCGGATGGTTTCAGCTGGGCGACCGCCGCAATGCCAGTCATATCTCCCAGCTGCTCGGCAGCATCGTCCTCGGCCTTATGGGGCTTTGGATTCTGACCCACGCCAGCGGCTTTGACAAGCTGATCAACTGGATCATCGGCATTGTGCTGATCGTTACCGGCGTCCAGTGGCTGATTCGCAACAGGGGACCGTTCCGCTCAAAGGCGGTCAGTGTGCTGGCTGTCATCTCCATCCTGATCGGCGTCATCGTGGCGATCTATCAGATGGGAACCTCGCTCCCCGTGATTGCCCAGGGCATCAGCCTGATCTATTCCGCGGCCATGGGTTTGATTGGCGAACGTCTTCTCCGACAAAACTGAATCGATCGACACGAGAAAAGCTCCGCCGAAGCGGAGCTTTTCTCTTTAGCAATGAACCTTATTCCTGAGCAGGAGCACCGACGGGGCACACATCCGCGCAGGCACCGCACTCGATGCAAACGTCGGGATTGATCTGATACTGGGTCTCGCCCTCGGAGATCGCCTCAACGGGGCAGCCGGCAGCGCAGGCGCCGCAGGAAATGCAGGAATCAGAAATCACATATGCCATTGTATTTTTCCTCCTTCAATCTGGTCGAAAACAACGACCTTTTTTGCAAGACTGATCATAGCATATCTCCGTCCAAAACGCAAGCGTTCAGCAAAAAATTAGATGGCACAAACCTTTATTCCAGGCCGATTTCCGAGCATTTTGCTCGTTATTTGTCCTGCTTCTCGGCATCCTTCTTGGCACGCTCCAGCGCGCTACGCCATGTATCTTTTTTTACACTGTTTGACGTTGCTGCCGGTTGAGGCTGCGACGCCTTCTCCTGGCCTCTGGAGGCCGTCGGAGCCGTTTTTTGTTCGGCAGGCTTGGCCTGATTCGCCTTTCTTCTGACAGGCTGCTTGATGGCTTTGCCCTTCTCGCGCTCCCGTGCGCGGGCTCTTTCGCGGCGGGGCTCGCGCTCCGCTGACTCTGCCGCTCCGCCATTATCGTCACCCTGACACTCATTGCTTGCGGGACGGGCCGTATCGAGCGTCGCCTCCGCAGGCTCCGCCGCCGCGCGGTCGCGTCGATTATCGGTCTGATTCAGCGGCGCCAGCGCTTCCAGCGGATATTCCTTGATCTCAAATCCCTCGCCTTTGCTGATGCGGACGCGAATCGTCTCCCGGATAATATTCAGCTCGTGAACCACTCCGCGGCCGTCCGGCGTCTCGATCTCGCGTCCGACAGGCGGCATGCGTTTCCGAGTCGTATCATAGTACTCCTCCTCGAAACGCAGGCAGCACATCAGCCGTCCGCAAACGCCGTTCAGCTTCGGATTGTTGGTCAGGTTCTGTCCTTTCAGCGTTTTGAAAGCGACCTGCGGGCATTCGCCCAGGAACTGTCCGCAGCAGACCGGCCGGCCGCAGGGACCGATGCCGCCGATCAGCTTGGCCTCCTCCCGCGCGTTGATTTGCCTTAGTTCGATGCGCGTATGGAACAGCGCCCCGAGATCCTTGACCAGGGAACGGAAATCCACCCGCTCTTTGGCGCTGAAATAGAAGAGCACGCGTCCGCCGTCCAGGGTATACTCGACGGAGATCAGCTTCATGTCCAGCTTGTGGGCTGCAATCCGCTCCTTGGCAATCTGCAGCGCCTCTTCCTCTTTGACACGGTTGGCCTGATCTCTCGCGAGGTCGTCTCCATTGGCGATCCGCAGCACGCGATGCAGCTCATTCGCGCCCTCGGCTTCATCCGAAAGCTCCTGGATATCCGTGACGCATTCGCCGAGCTTGATGCCCTGGCTCGTCTCCACCACCACGGAATCGCCCGGGGTTGGAAAGCACGCGCCGATTTCAAAAAAAGTGAGCTTGCCCGCGTTGCGGAATCGTACGCCTATGATTTTAGCCATTGGTCCTTTTCCTCCAGAAAATGAAACATCAGCCGCTCCATCACAGCCTGCGGCGTCACATTGCTCGCCAGATAAAGCCGTGCGTTCGCGATATCGTCCTGCAGCCTGACAAAGCCTGCGTAGCTCTCCATCTGCGCAATCTTCTGCCAATCCTCCGGAAAGGATTCGGCGACGGAGGAGTCATGCCGCTCCTGCCTGCAAAGCATAAGCTGTCGAAGCATATCCTCCAGATGATCCAGCGCCTCCGACGCGGCCGTGCTGTCGCTTTTATACTCGCCGGAGGCGGTCAGAATCTCGCTGCGGCGCTGCAGACCGAAAAAATGCTGCCGAACCTTGTCGCGGAACTGCCACATGTCCTCATTGGCGGCGAGCTGCATCGCTTTTCCAAACGAGCCGCCCGCTCGCTGTGCCGTCAAAAGGGCTTTATCCTCCGCCAAGCCCGTTTTGATCAGCCGCTCCGCGATCAGGTGATCGGGCCAGGGCCGGATTGGCACGATGCGGCAGCGTGAATGAATGGTAGGCAGAATCGCGCCAGGCGCTTCCGTCAGCAGTAAAAAATGTACCCCGTGAGGCGGCTCCTCCAGCACTTTCAGCAGCGCGTTCTGGGCGTTCAGCGTCATTTTATCCGCCTGATCGATGATCACAGCCCGGTTCTCGCCCTCATACGCCTGAACGGAGACGATCCGTGCTGCCTCGCGGATATCCCCGACCGGGATCGTCTTCTTCCCTTTCTCCTCCCGGGGATCGATCGGCTCACCCGGCCGTATCCACGTGATATCGGGATGCGATCCGCTGGCAGCCTGAACACAGGCCGGGCACTGGCCGCAGGGCTTTCGCTCTCCCTGGCAGACAAGGCCCATCGCAATCATCCTGGCCAGCGTTTTCTTTCCCGTGCCCTCCGCACCCGTGATGAGCAGTGCATGCGAAACACGGCCTGCCGGAAGATCCTTGCTGAGAATCTGCCATGCTACCGGCTGATGCTGGAAGCGCAGAATATCCTCGTTCATGTCATACCTTCAGGAATTGATCCACCGTGAGAACAAAGATCGTCGCGCCGCCGATGGTTACCTCGATGGGATAGGGTGTAAAGGCGCTGCCCGACATGCTGCCAATGGGCGGCTGTGAGGCGGTCATCTGTTTGCGCGCCTTGCAGACACGCTCGATAATGCCAAGCACGGCCTCCAGCTTTTCGTTCTCGACGCCGATGAGCAGTGTGGTGTTGCCGGCGCGCAGGAACCCACCCGTCGTGGCGAGCTTGGTCACGCCAAAGCCTTCGTTCATTAAAGCGCTGATCAGTCTGCTGCCATCCTCGTCCTGCACAATGGCGATCACAAGCTTCATCTGCCGGACCTCCTGTTCTGTATCAAGATATCGGTGATTGACCGAAAAAGTATACAGCAATCAAAATCAAAATGCAAGCGTGCATCAAGTTTGTCAGCCCGGTTCGTCGCTTAGCCGGATCCCCTCGATCCATACCGCCCGATAATCGTCCTCCCCGCGCTCGCAGGCCATACAGTTGTCGCAAATCTTCTCCGGATCCAAATCGCATCGGCAGTCTCCGCAGCCGATGCACTTTGGCCGATCCTCATACAGGATACAAGGCTTCTCGGTTTGAGGCATCATGTTTTCCTCCCTGACCAACGCGCTCAGTCATTGGCGACCGGATTCTCGGAGTAGAGCCGGCGCAGGGTCGCGGGTCCGGCAACGCCGTCTACCGTCAATCTGTTGCGCGACTGGAAGAGGCGTACCGCGTTCTCTGTGTCCGCTGTGAATTCGTTGGAATCGTCGCTCCCGGACAGATATCCCAGTTGGATCAGTACGTCCTTCATCTCCAGCACATCCTCGCCGCGATCACCGAGGCGAAGGGTCGTGTACTGCTTCCCCGTGTTCATCTGCTGTGACGGCACCGCGCTCGAGGAAAAAACGATGGCGAGCGTCGCGCTGTCCGCGACGCCGGTAACGGCAAGGCCGTTGTTCGACTGGAATTCACTGACGGCCTTGGCGGTCGAATCGCCGTAGATTCCGTCCACCGCGCCGGTATAGTAGCCCAGCTCGTAGAGCGTATACTGCAGATTCGAGACCTCCGTCCCCTTGCTGCCGTTTTTCAGGGTCTTATAGGCGGGAGAGGCGGCGTTTTCCGCGAACAGGGCCGCCTGGGTCCGCTTGCCCACCTTGCCGTCCGCGGTCAGATTGCGGCTCATCTGGAAAGCGATCACCGCGCTGACCGTGTCGTTGCCGAATACGCCGTCCACCCTGCCGGTGTAGAACCCCAGCTCCTTCAGGCGCGTTTGGACCGCGCGGATGGACTCGGGGTCATTGTCCGCATTCTGTTCGATGGTCGCGGTATTCAACGGCACGCTCTCCGTATAGATGACCGCGGTTGCAGCAGGTTCAAAACCGACTTCGGTTTCATATGTCTCCTGATAGGTATATTGCGGCTGAGCAGCAGCCGATGCCGCGATCGCGCTGGAGGCATAGAGGGCGTTCAGTGTCGCGCTTCCGGCCGTTCCATCCACCTGAAGGCTGTTCGCAGATTGAAACCGCATGACCGCATCGGTGGTCATCGCGCCATAGGTGCCATCCGCGGAGGAGGTAAGATACCCCAGGTCCCGCAGACGGTTCTGCATACACCGGACATCCGAGCCGACAGCCCCTTCCTTCAGGGTGATGCCGGTAGAGGCGGCGAGCGTTGCGGCGCTGCGGGCATTCTGCTGATAGATCGCCGTCAGCGTATCCGGGCCGGCCTTTCCGTCCACCCAGAGCGAGGACCTGCGCTGGAAAGCCCTGACCGCCATTTCAGTCGCGCCGGCGAATACGGAGTCCGCCGTGCCGCTCAGATACCCCAGCTCGATCAGCCGGTTCTGCAGGCGCGTCACCGCGTTGCCCTTGGAGCCGAGCGAGAGATACAGGTCGGTTCTCGGGGTCGCCGTGGGCCTGGGCGTGACCGCCGCGCGAGGGGTTGCCGCGGTATAATTTACGTTATTGGCTCTTTTAGCGTTGGAGGAGAAAAGCGAGCCGCTTGTCTGGCGTCCGACTTTTCCGTCGGCAGTCAGACCGCTTGCCTGCTGAAAGGCCTTCACCGCCTGCTCGGTTCCATCCCCGAACACGCCGTCAATAGAGCCCGTGTAGTAGCCAAGCTCCTTCAAGCGGCGCTGAAGCGTCTTGACCTCATCGCCGCGGGCCCCGTTCTGCAGGCTTTGCGGGGTATTAGTGGCTGTGACCTGCGCCTGCGGAGGCGGCGTCACCGGGCTGTAGCCTGCAGGAACCTCCGCCGTGGCGACAGGACGAGTTGTAGCCGGTGTCCAGGTTTGACTCGAATCCGGCACCGCCGTGGACGGCGTCCAATCCGAGCCGCCGCTGGCCGGCGGTAAGGTCAGGGAGGCCGGAACCGGCGTATCCGTCGGCACGGGGGGTTCGGTGACGATCGGCGTCGGGCTTGCGGTTGGCTGAACGGTCGCAAAGGGAATGGAAGAGTTTCCTACGGGCAGCGCTTCCTGGCTGCCTGTCAGATCGTCCGGCGGAACATAGCAGGCTGTCAGCGTGAAACCGGCGCAGAGCGTCAGAACGAGCGCGATCTTTTTGACCATGCCTCGATTTCTCCGGGTGTCCTTCACGGAATCTCCCCCTCCTCTCTCCTTCCGCCAACGGCTGGTTTTCTAATCAGGTAGTTTAATCCATTCATCAAAAGGCTGTTTCGCGTTACGGCGCGTGGATCATCCCCTCGGCCAAACGATACGCCCATTGTTTACGGCGTATCTGAACCAGTGGCATAGATGATATCGTCTCTCAGACGGTAAAGCGTCGCGCCGCATTTTTTCTGGCAGAACTTGACCGCCCACCACTCGGTGTCCCGCGCCTCGTCAAACTGCACATAGCCGTAATTGATGCCGTTAATGCGCTTTTTGCGGAAGTTGGAATCCATCCAGTGGATTTCATCCGCCGCCTCGTCGTAGCCAAGCATGATGGCGCTGTGCGCCCCGACCCCCGCGCCGTAATCACCGGTGAGCTGGAAGAAGTCGCCGCGCTGTGTCTGACGGAGGAAGGCCTTGGCGATCTCCAGGTTCTCCTCGCGGGAGAGCGACGCGTCGTACCGGAAGGCGGCCGCCTCGTAGAAGGGGTTGCCTTTGGACGCCGGGATCTCCTTCCAGCACAGCCCGTAGGCATAGGGCTTGCACTCGTTCTTGGGCAGGTTATCCGGGATGACGAGCTTGACATCCGGGTATTCCGCCATGCGGAAATCTGCGCGGTTTTCCCGGAACAGGTGGGTGGTAAAGTTTTTGCAGACGTAGATATCGCCCTTGTAGTGGGCGCGCTGCGCCCTGCCATCCGCCTTGTCGTAAAGCTCCTTCCCCATGGAGATGATGCGCTCGATAAAGTCCTCGCGCGCAGTCAGCGGAACAGAGGAGGCTGGCGATGCGTCAACCGACGAGGGCTCCGTCTGAGCCTCTTGAATCGGCGTTTCCGCATCGTCCAGCATAATGTCCTCTTCAATGAGGTCATCCTGGATGCCGGACGCCCCCGCATTGCATACGGGCAGCGCCAGTGCAAGCATGAGCACCAACGCAATAAGCCTCCGCACCCAGGATCACCTCCATGTCATAGCTGTCGCTGATGATGCGCGTTTCAGGAGCGGCCTCAGCCGATGTATTCCTTGCCGCCCATGTAGGGACGCAGCACCTCCGGAATCCGGACGCGGCCGTCGGCCTGGAGGTTGTTCTCCAGGAAGGCGATCAGCATGCGGGGCGGCGCCACGCAGGTATTGTTCAGCGTGTGGGCAAGATACTTCTTGCCGTCCGCGCCGCGGACACGGATCTGCAGACGGCGGGCCTGCGCGTCGCCCAGATTGGAGCAGGAGCCGACCTCGAAGTACTTCTTCTGCCGGGGGCTCCAGGCCTCCACGTCCAGCGATTTAACCTTCAGGTCCGCCAGATCGCCGGAGCAGCACTCCAGCGTCCGCACGGGGATATCCATGGAGCGGAAGAAGTCCACCGTGTTCTGCCAGAGGCGGTCGAACCACATCGGAGAATCCTCCGGTTTGCAGACCACGATCATCTCCTGCTTCTCGAACTGGTGGATGCGGTAAACGCCGCGCTCCTCGA
>CAMVAJ010000075.1 GCA_947165425.1 uncultured Clostridia bacterium | reverse complement strand
CGCCGATGCCGTTCAGCTCCTTGAACCACATCTTGGCGTGCTCTTTCTCGTTGTCCGCTGTGTGCAGGAAGATCGCGGCGATCTGCTCGAAGCCGTCCTTCTTGGCGCGGGAGGCGAAGTAAGTGTACTTGTTGCGGGCCTGGGACTCGCCGGCGAAGGCGGCCTCCAGGTTCTTCTCGGTCTGGGTGCCTGCGTACTTGTTGGCCATGGTTGTTTTCCTCCTGTCAGTCACTTGGTTCGAGCCGGCGCTTACTGTCCGGCATATTTGCGCACGCTGACGCGCTGCTGCGGGGTTGAGAAGGAGCCGGTCAGACTCCTGTTCCGTGTCACGTTGAGCACCAGGCCGATGCCGGCCATGTTGGTGAACATGTTCGAGCCGCCGTAGGAGAGGAAGGGCAGCGGGATGCCCGTGATCGGGAAGCGCCCGATCGTCATGCCGATGTTCCACATCACGTGGAAGAGGAACATGGCCGCCACGCCGATGATCACCAGCATGCCGAAGCGGTCCCGCGTGTAGCGGGCGAGGTAGAACATCCGCAGCACCATTAGCAGGTAGAGCACCAGCACGCCGAGGCAGCCGACGAAGCCGAAGGCCTCGCCGATGGTGGCGTAGATAAAGTCCGTCCAGTCGGCGGGCACATAGTTCAGCTGGTAGAGCGCCCCGTCCACGAAGGAGCCCACGCCCGTCAGGCCGCCCGAGCCGATGGCCATCATGCTCTGGGTCTGCTGGTAGGCGCTGCTGGAGGCGTAGGCCTCCGGGTTGAAGAAGGAGACGATGCGCATCAGACGGTAGTCCTGGGAGTCCGCCACCATGGCGAAGGCGTACAACGCCAGCGCGCCCAAAATCACCACGCCGGCCATGAAGGCCAGCACGCGGAACTTGACCTTGCCGAAGAAAAGCATGATCGCGTAGATGAAGGCGATCACGACGAAGGAGCCGGTCTCGCCGGAGAGGGTGATGATGGCGCCGGGAATCAGAATCATCAGGTTCAGCCGGATAAAGTCCTTTACGGTGGACATGGGCGTCTCGGACTTGGACAGCTCCCGGGCCAGCAGCAGGATGATGGCCAGCTTGGCGAACTCCGTGGGCTGGACGGTGTAGCCCATGAACAGGTCGAGCCACTGCTTCACGCCCGTGGCGCGGTTGAAGACCCACACCACCGCGACCAGGCCCACCGTCGCGAAGTAGATGACGCCCGCGTACCGGCGCAGCCACTGGTAGCGCAGCGCCAGCATGACGGAGAGGATCACCGGCGAGAGCAGCACGAAAAGCCCTTGCCGCATGGCATAGGAGGACTCCACCACGTGGCTCAGCAGCGAGGCGTCCGGGGAGGAGCTGGTGGAGTAGGTGGCCACCGCCACCGAGTACACGCCCAGGATCGCCAGCGCGTACACCACGACGATCAGGAAGATATCCAGGTGCGCCCAGGCGCGTTTGTTTTCAGCGATCAATCCTTTTCTCCTTGTCTCTCAGGGCCGTCCGCGGTGGAAGAGACGGCGGTACCATTTCTCGGGCCTGGCCCCGTAATCCGGCAGAGGAACCTCCTCCCCCGCCATGCGCCGCGCGATGCGGGTCACCGCCGCGGCGGCCTCGCCGGCGGTGTCCATGGGGTTTTCCCGCCGGATCAGGGCGCGCAGGAAGCTCTCGTCCTCCGGGATCTCGCCCAGCAGCGGCAGCTCCAGGCTCTCCGCCGCCGCCCGCGCCCCGGGCATATCCCCCGCGAGGATCCAGGCTGGGCGGAGGCGGTTGACGACAAGCTTGGGCGCCGGCAGCTCCTTCTCCCGCAGGAACATGGCCACCCGCCCGAGGTCGCGCATGCAGGTGTCGTCCGGCGTGCCCACGAGGAGGATCTCCTCCGGCCGGGCGGCCAGGAGCGTCCGCAGCCCCTTCTCCATGCCCGCGGGCGCGTCGAGCAGGATGAAATCAAAGCTCTGCCGCAGCCGCTCCAGCACCCTGCGCAACTTTTTGGGGTCCAGCTCCCTCGCCCGGGCGAACTGACTGGCCGCCAGCAGCTGAACCCCCTCCTGCCCGGGCAGGGGGATCAGCGCCTGCGCCAGGGCGCAGCCCCCGCGCGTGACGTCCAGCAGGTCGTAGACCACGCTGTTCTCCACGCCGAGGATCGCGTCCAGGTCCCGCAGGCCGATGTCGGCGTCGACGGTGCAGACGCGCTTGCCCGCGCGGCCCAGCGCCACGGCGAGGCACGCGGTCAGCGTGGACTTCCCCACCCCGCCCTTGCCGGAGGCGATCAGCCAAACTTGACTTGCCATCTGTGTCGCTCCATTTCTGGCGGGCGCTTACCGCTGCCCGTAGTAGGCGTTGGGGCCGTGCTTGCGCAGGAAGTGCTTGTCCCTGACGTGGTCCGGGAGGGACATGACGGGCTGTGCCTGCGGCAGCGCCTCGGTGTGCCAGGCCATCATCGCGACCTCCTCCAGCACCACCGCGTTGTGGACGGCGTTCAGGGGATCCTTGCCCCAGGCGAAGGGGCCGTGGTGGCGGGCCAGCACGCAGGGGACGTGCATCGGGTTCAGGCCGTGCGCCTCGAAGTGGGCGGCGATGACGCGGCCAGTCTCCAGCTCGTAGGCGCGCTCCACCTCCTCCGGCGTCAGGTCGCGGCAGCAGGGCACGGGGCCGTAGATATAGTCCGCGTGGGTCGTGCCGTAGGCGGGGATGTCGCGCCCGGCCTGGGCCCAGATGGTCGCCCAGCGGCTGTGGGTGTGCACCACGCCGCCGATCTCCGGGAAGCGGCGGTAGAGCTCCAGGTGGGTGGGCGTGTCGGTGGAGGGGTTCAGCTCTCCCTCGACGCGGTTGCCCTCCAGATCGATGACGACCATATCCTCGGGGCGGAGCTTTTCGTACTCCACGCCGCTGGGCTTGATCACAAAGAGGCCCTTCTCCCGGTCAATGCCGGAGACATTGCCCCAGGTGAAGGTCACCAGGTGGTAGGCGGGAAGGAGCATGTTTGCCTCGTAAACCTTTTGCTTCAGGGTTTCCAGCATGGCTGACGCCTCCTTAACAAAGTCTGATTGCACCCTTTATGATATGCCACCCGGGCGAAAAAAGCAATATGCAAAACGCCCAGGTTGTGTTATAATGCCTCTGACAAGCACCGTGTCCGGATCCGCATCGTGATCGTTTTCACCATCAGAACGCATATAAGGGGGATCAGCGTATGGACAACCGTCAGGCCATCCGTGAAGGCAAGGTATACCTCGGGATCGAGTTCGGCTCCACCCGCATCAAGGCCGTCCTGACCGGCCCAGATCAGCAGCCGATCGCCATCGGCAGCCACACCTGGAAAGATAAGCTCGTGGACGGCATGTGGAGCTATTCCCTGGAGGCGGTCCGCGCCGGGATGCAGGACGCCTATCTGGATATGAAGCGCGACGCCCAGGCGCGCTGGGGCGAGACCGTGCGGGCCCTCGGGGGCCTGGGCGTCTCCGCGATGATGCACGGCTATCTGCCCTTCGACGGGGAGATGAACCTGCTCACCCCCTTCCGCACCTGGCGCAACACCATCACCGGCGAGGCGGCCGCGGAGCTGACGGAGCTGCTGGGCTTCAATATCCCCCAGCGCTGGAGCATCGCCCACCTCTACCAGGCCGTGCTGAAAGGCGAAGAGCACCTGCCCCGGGTGCGGTTCCTCACCACCCTCGCCGGCTACGCCCACTGGCTGCTCAGCGGCGAGAAGGTGCTCGGCGTGGGCGACGCGGCCGGCGTCTTCCCCATCGACAGCGGCAGTCTGACCTACGATCCGCAGATGCTGGCGAAGGTCGAGGCCAGGCTGGCCCCCAAGGGCTACCCCTGGCGTCTGCGGGACATCCTGCCCGCCGCGCTCCCCGCGGGCGCGAAGGCCGGCACCCTGACCGCCGCCGGCGCGGCGCTGCTGGACCCCAGCGGCGATCTGCAGCCCGGCGCGATCCTGTGCCCGCCGGAGGGCGACGCGGGGACGGGCATGGTGGCCACCGACGCGGTGGCGGCCCGGACCGGCAACGTCTCCGCCGGCACCTCCATCTTCGCCATGGTCGTGCTGGAGAAGCCGCTGAGCAAGCTCTATCCGGAGATCGACATCGTCGCGACCCCCGACGGCCGCCCGGTGGCGATGGTCCACTGCAATACCTGCACCTCAGATCTGAACGCCTGGGTCGGCCTGCTGCGGGAGGCCCTGGAAACCTTCGGCGCGAAGGTGAGCGGCGACGAGCTCTACACCCGCCTCTTCCAGCTGGCGCTGCAGGGCCGCAAGGACTGCGGCTCCGTCACGAGCTTCAACTGCTTCTCGGGCGAGCCGGTGCTGGGCACCGCGGACGGCGTCCCCATGCTGATCCGCCGCCCCGAGGACGCCTTCACCCTGCCCGACTTCATGCGGGCGCAGATCAACAGCGCCCTGGCCACCCTGGCCGTGGGCATGGAGACCCTGACCGTCCAGGAGAAGGTCGCCATTGAAAAAATCATGGGCCACGGCGGCCTGTTCAAGACCCCGGAGGTAGGTCAGCGCCTGCTGGCCGCCGCCATCCGCACCCCCGTCACCGTCATGGAGACGGCCGGCGAGGGCGGCGCGTGGGGCATCGCGCTGCTGGCGGCCTACGCCGCGCTGGGCGGCGAGCAGGAGACCCTGGCGGACTGGCTGGACCGCCGCGTGTTCGCGGACGCCGCCGCCGTCACCCTCGCGCCGGAGGCGGAGGACGTGGCGGGCTTCGACGCCTATCTGGCCCGCTACCGCGCCGCTATCCCCGCGGAGGCCGCCGCCTGCCGGGCGCTGCGGAGCTGAGACAAATAATCTGAAAAAACGAGCGGGAGAGGAGGAGATGCGAGCACATGGGTAAACTGGTCATGGGCTACTGGGATTGCCCTTCCTGCGGCTCCAAGGGGCTGCGCGGGGATCAGGCCTCCTGCCCCAACTGCGGCCGCGCCCGGGGCGAGGTCAAATTCTACATGAAGAATCACGCCGAGGGCAGCACCCTGGAGGCGCACGAGCGGGCCGACATCGAGTATGTGGACGAGGAGAAGGCCAAGTATATCAACCGGAACCCGGACTGGTACTGCTCCTTCTGCCAGTCGCTGAACAGCGACAACGCCCAGTTCTGCGCGAGCTGCGGCGCGTCCCGCGCCTCCTCCGAGGCGAACTACTTCCAGATGCACGAGGCGCAGAAGGCCCGGGAGGAGGCCCGCAACGAGCCCGCCCCCGCGAAGGCGGCGCCCAAAAAGCGCTCCCTCCTGCCGCTGATCCTGATCGCCGTCGTGATCCTCGGCGTGATGTTCTTCCTCAACTCCAGCAAAACCTCGGGCGATTTCCAGGTCGCGCAGCTGAGCTGGGAGCGGGCCATCGCCATCGAGCAGAACCTGCTCTTCCACGAGTCCGGCTGGAGCGTCCCCAGCGGAGGCGAGGTGACCGGCCAGCGCCGGGAGATCCACCACTACAACTCCGTCCTGGACCACTACGAGGACGTGGAAGTCCAGCGGTCCCGGCAGGTGCTGGACCACTACGAGACCTACTACACCTACTCGGACAAGGGCAACGGCTACTATGAGGAGGTCGCCCACGAGCGGCCGGTCTACACAACCGAGTACTACACCGAGACGGAGAGCCGCCCCGTCTACCGGCAGGTGCCGGAGTACGCCACGAAATACGACTACGATATCTGGCGCTGGACGCCAACGCGCACCGCCACCTCCTCCGGCGTTGGCCAGGAGGCCTACTGGCCGGAGACGAACCTCGCGGAGGACGAGCGGGAGGGCGACCGGGCCGAGGTCTACCGCGCGGCCATCACCAACCTCAAGAAGAACACCACCACCACCTACCGCATGGAGGAGGCGGACTGGCTGAATTTGCGCGAGGGGGACAATCTCTACATCACCTCCAAGCGCACCGGCGCGGGCGCCTACATCTCCGACGAGAAGGGCGAGCGCCTGATGGACCTCTACCCCGACCGGTGACGACGAAGCCAAACAGTTTACAATGAACCGGCCCTTCCACCGCCGCCTGCAGGCGGCGGTCCCCCTCCCCAGCAAGCTGGGGAGGTTTTTAGATGCTTCACAGCCGCCATCCGGCTCCTGTATTCTCTGTGTACAGACGGTTCCGCCGCCTTGACTTCATCGTGATAAAGTGTTACAATGAAAAAGCAGCCCGGTTCGCGCCGGTCTGATCAAAGACTGATGGAGGAAAAACATATGAAGAAACTGATCGCGCTGGTGCTGGCGGCGGTGCTGCTGTGCAGCTTCTGCCTGGCGGACGACGCCTCCGACATGGCCTACGTGCAGGGCAAGGGCAAGCTGATCGTGGGCATCACCGAGTTCGAGCCCATGGACTACAAGGACGAGAACGGCGAGTGGGTCGGCTTCGACGCCGATCTGGCCCGCGCCTTCGCCGCCTCCCTCGGCGTGGAGGTGGAGTTCGCCCTCATCGACTGGGACAACAAGGTCTTCGAGCTGGACGGCATGACCGTCGACTGCATCTGGAACGGCATGACCCTGACCCCCGAGGTGGTCAGCGCCATGGAGACCTCCAACGCCTACGCCAACAACGCGCAGGTCGTGGTCGTGCCCGCCGACAAGGCGGCCGAATACCAGACCGTGGAGAGCATCGCGGGTCTCACCTTCGCGGTGGAGTCCGGCAGCGCGGGCCAGCAGGAGATCGAGAAGCTGGGCTACGCCTTCACCGAGGTGCAGAGCCAGGCGGACGCCCTGATGGAGGTCGCCTCCATGACCTCTGACGCCGCCGTCATCGACGCCCTGATGGCCGCCGCCATGGTCGGCGAGGGCACGGGCTACGAGGCGCTCACCTACACCGTCGCCCTCAACAGCGAGGAGTACGGCGTCGGCTTCCGCAAGGGCAGCGATCTGGCGGACGCGCTCAACACCTTCCTGAAGGAGAGCTACGCCGACGGCAGTCTGATGGCCATCGCCGAGAAGTACGGCGTGCAGGCCGCCATCATCCCGCAGGAGTAACACGATCCACCTGACGGGCGCTCCCTCTGCCGGCGGCGGGGGGAGCGTCTTTTGACCGCAGGGCAGGAGGAAACGCATGGAACAGATCATCCAGCAGATGCCGATCGTCATCAGCGCGCTCAACACCGGCTTTTTGCAGACGCTGAAGCTCTTTTTCGTCACGCTTCTGGGGGCCTTCCCCCTGGGGCTGGTGATCGCCTTCGGCTCCATGTCCCGCTTCAAGCCCCTCTCGGCGGTGACGCGGGTGTTCGTCTGGATCATCCGCGGCTCCCCCCTGATGATCCAGCTCCTGATCATCTTCTACTTCCCCGGCCTGGTGCTCAAGAACCCGATCTGGGGCGGCGGCGAGGCCGGGCGCTTCGCGGCCTCCGCCGTAGCCTTCATCATCAACTATGCCTGCTATTTCAGCGAGATCTACCGCGGCGGCATCCAGTCGATCCCCGTCGGCCAGGAGGAGGCCGGTCTCGTCCTCGGCCTGACGAAGGGGCAGATCTTCACCAAGATCAAGCTGCTGCAGATGATCAAGGCCATCGTCCCGCCCATGTCGAACGAGATCATCACCCTGGTCAAGGACACCAGCCTCGCCCGGATCATCGCCCTGCAGGAGATCATCTGGGCCGGCCAGTCCTTCCTCAAGGGCAGCCAGGGCATCTCCGGCGCCATCTGGCCCCTTTTCTTCACGGCGATCTACTACCTGGTCTGCAACGGCGTCCTGACCCTCGCCCTGAGCGCGCTGGAGCGCAAGCTCTCCTACTTCCGGTGACACCGTCCTCCCCCGCGCCGCGCTGGTTTTTTCCGCCGCTTGCGTCGGAATGGAATCCGTGCTATAATCCTCCCTGTGCCGCGCGACATGGTCCCGTAGCTCAGCAGGATAGAGCGGTCGCCTCCTAAGAAGAAGGCCGACCACCGCTTTTCCAGAAGCTGAAAGCGGGAACTGTGTTCGGAAGTGACCCGGAATCCCGATCACTCCGACACCCCTGAACCGAAGGTCAAAATCAGCAGGTGGGAAAATGTCCTACCGCCAAAGTTAGAAAAGCTGATTAGAAATCGACCTTCCTGATTAGCAAAAACCATCCCCAGCCTCACGGTGAGCAATCACCGAAACCTCGGAAGCCTTGCAAAATAAGGACTTTCGAGAGTATGGTCCCGTAGCTCAGCAGGATAGAGCGGTCGCCTCCTAAGCGACAGGCCGTGGGTTCGAATCCCGCCGGGATCACCATTTTGCCTACCAGATTCGACAGATTTGCCATCAAAAGGCAACTGTGAAGCTGGTAGGATTTTTCTTTTTCAGGACACCAACGTAACGATAAAAATCTGCTAACAGAAGATGCCCTTGTTAGCAGATATCTAATTCTTCAGCCCGATTTCTAATCAACCTTCACTGATGCCTATGCTTCAGTGTCTAATTTTTTCGGACGATCGTGCTAATTTTGACGGACGATGCGAAAAGCATCTTTCATGAATCTGAAAAAACACTTGTAATTCCTGGTGCTTGAGAATTTTTGAATAAAGATTGGAAGAACTTCGAGATGGTTTAGGCTCACATAGAGGGAATCCTCTGCTAACTATGCGCCTAGCTTGATTAGCATGAATAAAGAGGTTTATTGGTATTTCTAATACCTCACGCCGGAATTAGAAGAGTCTCTTTTAATACAACGAGAAGTGCAGTATACGTTTCAAGTGTCTATCTGCTTTATTTTGTGCAAATCAGTCTGCTATTGAATATAAACTTCACTCGTTCGCAAGAATTAGCCTTGTAAACGCAGTGCCAAAATGGTATACTTTTGACAACAACTTTTTGAGGAGGGTCCCAATGGCTGTCCGATACAACAAACTCTGGAAATTGCTTGTTGACAGAAAGATGAGCAAGGCAGATTTGCGGCGTGCGGCAGACATTTCATCCAATACCCTGACCAAGCTGAGCAAGGATGAATGTGTTGCTCTGCCCATCCTGGACCGCATCTGCTCAACGCTGAAAGTGGATTATGGCGACATTATTGAGCATGTGGAAGAAGATGTTCAGGTGAAGCAGCCATGAGCGCAGCCGCAGGAAATATCATCAGCAAAAGCAGCGCCACGGCAAAGCAGTCCTTCTATCGCCTGGTGATCGAAGTGGGTGGCGAACATGCGGCGCAGGCTGTGTCCTTGAACAAGCCGCTGGCGGAGGAACTGTTGAAGCTGCGTCCCAGGCAAAGGTCCCTGCAGATGGAAAAATGTCTACTGGAGGTCCTGAAACGCCTGCCAGAAAACGCTGTGGTCAAAGATGTGGATGTGCTGTTCAACCCCGCCTACAAGGTGGACGTGCTGAAAGTGCTGATATCGGCATACAAGCAGCGCCCCTTCAGGCTGATCTGGTCTGGCACATTCAAAGAAGGCAAACTGATTTACAGCGAAGAAGCTTATCCTGATTATCAAACGTATGATGTCAGCGAATACGACATCATCTGCATCCAATAATACTGCTGGAGGAACACACGATGAAATACTCTGAACTGATCAGCTTCAACCCGATTGAGGATATTATCCAGCTCACATCCTCTGATGATGCCAATAAGGCAAGAGAGTATGTCAAAAGCTATGTTATTCGCTCAGTTCCCAGGCAAGCAGTTCCTTCGTGCAGGCATCTATAATTGTGGA